>NZ_BAABEP010000005.1:63368-211848 GCF_039540215.1 Streptomyces tremellae | reverse complement strand
GCCCTGACCGCCGCGCGGACGCCCGTGCCGCGCACGCCCGGCAGCACCGCGGCAGGCCTTCCCCGGGCTCCGCACACCGCGTCCACGGCCGTCCCGCGCACGCACGCGCCGGCCGTGCGGCGCACCCCCACACCGAGCGAGGAGTCATGACCCCTACCCGTACCGACACCGCGGGCGCGCCGCCGCCCCTCGACCTCGCGCGGCTGCCCGCCGTCACCGCGGCGCTCGCCGAGCGGGCCGCCGAGCACGACCGCGACGCGACCTTCCCCTACGAGGGTTTCCAACGCGCGCACGAGGCAGGGCTGTTGACGGCCACCGTCGCGCCGCGCCACGGCGGGCCCGGCGCGGGGCTCGCGGACACCGTGCGCATCCTGCGCGCGCTGGGCGCGGGCGACCCGGCCGTCGCGCTCGTGACGGCGATGACGCTGTTCACCCATGCCGCGCAGGCGCGGACGCCCGCCTGGCCTGAGGCCGCCTACGCCGAACTGCTCGCCGCGTCGTCCGAGGGGCCCGCCCTGGTCAACGCGCTGCGGGTGGAGCCCGAGCTCGGCAGCCCGGTGCGCGGCGGCCTGCCCGCCACCACCGCACGCCGCGACGGCGCGGGGTGGCTGCTGACCGGCCGGAAGATCTACTCCACGGGCGCGGTCGGCCTCAGCCACATGCTGGTGTTCGCCCGCACCGACGAGAACCCGGTGCGTGTGGGCGCGTTCATCGTGCGGGCCGGCAGCCCCGGCCTGGCCGTCGAGCCGACCTGGGACCACGTGGGCCTGCGGGCCAGCCGCAGCGACGACGTGGTGCTCGACTCCGTGCGCGTCCCGCTCGACGACGTCGTCGGGCTCACGGTCGCGGGGGACACCCCGGGCGCCAGGCCCGACCCGGTGACCGGCGCGTGGAACGCCCTGGGGCTGCCCGCGCTGTACCTCGGGGTCGCCCGCGCGGCCCTCGACTGGCTCACCGGCTTCCTGCACGAACGCGTACCGACCGCGCTCGGCGCGCCGCTCGCCACCCTGCCCAGGTTCCGCACCGCAGTCGGCGAGATCGAGGCGGCGCTGCTGGGCGCCGACACCCTGGTGGACACGTTCGCCGCCCGGGTCGACGCGGGCGAGCCCGGCGCGGCGGAGCGCGCGGGCGCCGTCAAGGTGCTGGCGACACGCGCGGCGATCGGCGCCGTGGAGACGGCCGTGTCGCTCACCGGCAACCACGGCCTGACCAGGACCCAGCCGCTCCAGCGCCACTACCGCGACGTGCTGTGCTCCCGCGTCCACACCCCGCAGGACGACTCCGTGCTCCTCACGCTCGGCACCGCGGTGCTCGACGCCGCGGCGCCGCACGCGCCCACCGCCCCGACCCGTACCACCGCGACGCCCGAAACCCCCCGCCGCTGAAAGGGAAGTGCCCCATGACCACCGCACCCGCCACCCCCGCCGAGCAGACCGCGCGGCCGGCCGCGCCGAGCACCGTCGAGTTCATCGGCATGATCGGCACCCAGCACGCCTCCGAGATCCACCCCCCGAGCGGACCCGCCGTCGACCGGGCGTACACGGCGCGCTTCGCCCGCGCCCACGAGGACGCGGGCTTCGACCGCATCCTCATCGGCTACAGCTCGGGCAGGCCCGACGGTGTGCAGGTCGCCGGGTACGTCGCCGCGCACACCGAGCGCATCGGGCTGCTCGTCGCCCACCGGCCCGGCTTCATCGCACCGACGCTCGCGGCCCGCACGTTCACCACGCTCGACCAGTTCACCGGCGGCCGGGTCGCCGTGCACACCATCACGGGCGGCAACGACACCGAGCAGCGCAGGGACGGCGACTACCTGCCCAAGGACGAGCGCTACGAGCGCACGGACGAGTACCTGTCGATCCTGCGCCGCGCCTGGTCGTCGCGGGAGCCGTTCAGCCACGAGGGCCGCCACTACCGCTTCGAGGACTACGCGAACGGCGTGCCGCCGGTGCGCGAGAGCGGCATCCCGCTCTACTTCGGCGGCTCATCCGAGGCGGCGTACCGGGTCGGCGCCAAGCACGCGGACACCTTCGCCCTGTGGGGCGAGCCGCTGGCGGAGACCGCCGAGCAGATCGCGTCGGTGCGCGCCGCGGCCGCGGCGGCCGGCCGGGCAGAGCCGCCCGGCATCAGCGTGTCCTTCCGGCCGATCCTCGGACCCACCGAGGAGTTGGCGTGGGAGCGGGCCCACCGCATCCTCGCCACCATCAAGTCCGGTACGGGGCGCACCTTCTTCGACCAGGCGCGGCGCGGTCCGCAGCTGGGCGAGCCGCAGAACACCGGCTCGCGGCGGCTGCTCGCGGCAGCGGCCAAGGCCGATCTGCACGACCGGGCGCTGTGGACCCCGACGGCCTCGGCGACCGGCGCGGGCGGCAACACGACGGCGCTGGTGGGCACTCCGGAGACGGTGGCGCGCGCACTGCTCGACTACGTCGACATCGGCGCGACGACCCTGCTGATCCGCGGCTACGACCCGCTGGACGACGCCATCGACTACGGCCGCCACCTGTTGCCGCTGGTGCGCCAGGAACTGGCGCACCGCGCGGCGACCGCGGGGAGCGCCCGGTGACCGCGGTATCGTCGCCCGCCACGGCGACCTGGCACCCGCCGGCCGGCATCGCGCCGCGCGGCACCCTGCTCGTTCTGCCGGGTCGCGGCGAACACCCCCTGGTGTACGAGCGGTTCGGCAGGCGCCTGGCCTTCGACGGCTATGTGGTGCACGCGGTGGCGGTGCGCCCGGGGGACGGGCCCGCGCGGGTGCTCGCAGCCGCGCGCGCGGCGGCCGGTCCCGAACCGGTGGCCCCGGTCGTCCTGGTGGGTTCCGACACGGGCGCGCTCCAGGCGCTGCACGCCGCCGGGGCCGCGGGTCGTGAGCCGCGGGTCGACGGGGTGGTCGCGGCGGGCGCCGCGCCCACGGGCGTGGCCGCCCCGGGCGGCCACGGGTCCGACTGGGAGGCGGAGCTGGTGGCCCGTACCGCCTGCCCCACGCACCGCGCGCGGCTCTCGGACGACGAGACGTTCGTCCGGGGCGGCCTCGCCGACCCGGTGCCTGAGGCGCTGCGCGCCGAGGCCGCTCCCGGCGTGCCGGTCCTGCTGCTGCACGGCGACGCCGACCCGGTCACCCCGCTCGCGGAGGCCGAGCGGCGGGCAGCACGCCTGCCGCAGGCCGCGCTGGGGGTGGTGCACGGCGGCGTGCACGACACGCTCAACGACATCACGCACCGCACCACCGCCGCGACGGTCGTGGTGTGGCTCGAACGGCTGCGCGCGGACGGTGCGCGGCGGCCGCTGCTCACCCTTACCGGCACATGACCGCGGTGCCGCGCCCGCGCGGCACCCGCCCGCACGCTCCGTACTCCTCGAAGGGAAGAAGCGGCATGACCGTCTCCACCCAGCACTCCCCCGCCCCGCACCCGCAGGCGCCGCGCGAGTCCGCGGAGGGCCACGGCGGGGGGCTGTCGGCCGCGGTGCTCCGCAGCACGCTGCGGCGGCACGCCGCAGGCGTCACGGTGATCACGGTGCCGGGGCCCGCGGGCTTCACCGCGACGTCGTTCACCTCGGTCTCGCTCGACCCGGCGCTGGTGTCGTTCTGCCTCGGCCTCACGGCGTCGACGCTGGACGCGGTGCGCGCCGCCGACCGGTTCGCCGTGCACGTGCTCGGCGCGGCCGACACGGCGCTCGCGTCGCGCTTCGCCCGCAGCGGCGTCGACCGCTTCGAGGGCGCGTCCTGGACGGCGGACGAGGGCGGGCTGCCGCTGCTCGACGGTGTACCCGCCTGGCTGTCCGCGCGGGTGACGCTGCGTCAGGTCGTCGGCGACCACCTGCTGGTGGTGGGCGAGGTCGAGTCGGGCGGCGGGCACCACAGCGGTCCCGCGCTCGTGCACCACGACGGCGCGTTCGCCGGCCTCGCGCCGCTGGAACAGTAGCGCGGCGGCCGGGGTGCGGGGTGGGGGGCCGGGAGCAGGGGCCGGGGCCGTGCTCAGTGGGCGGTCCAGCCGCCGTCGAGCGCCAGTGAGGTGCCGGTGACGAACGACGCCTGCGGTGAGCAGAGGTACGCCAAGGCCTCGGCGACCTCCTCGGGGTCGAGCAGCCGCTTGAGCGCGCTGTCCGCGAGCATGATCTCGGAGACGACGCGCTCGGGCGGGATGCCGTGCGCCGCGGCCTGGTCGGCGATCTGCCGCCCGACCAGCGGGGTGCGCACATAGGCGGGGTTGACGCAGTTGGAGGTGACGCCGTGCGGGGCGCCTTCGAGCGCGGCGGTCTTCGACAGCCCTTCGAGGCCGTGCTTGGCCGCGACGTACGCCGCCTTGTACGGCGAGGCGCGCAGCCCGTGCACGGACGAGATGTTGACGATCCGGCCCCACCCCGAGGCGTACATGTGCGGCAGGGCGCCCTTGATGAGGCGGAACGGCGCCTCCAGCATCACCGTGAGCACGGTGTGGAAGACGTCGCCCGGGAACTCCTCGATGGGCCTGACCAGTTGCAGGCCCGCGTTGTTGACGAGGATGTCGGCGCCGGCCGCCGCGGCCTCGGCCGCGTCGAGGTCGGTGAGGTCGAGGACCTCGATCCGCAGCCCGCCCCCGCCGGGCACCCGCGGGTGCCCGGCGGCGAGGGCGCCGAGTCCCGCGGCGTCCCGGTCGAGCGCCCGCACGGTGGCGCCCGCCGCGGCGAGCCGCAGCGCGCAGGCGCGGCCGATGCCGCTCGCTGCCCCGGTGACGAGCGCGGTACGGCCGCGCAGATCCGGCCCCCCGGCCGACGGGGGGTACGGGGCGGTCCGTGCGGAGTCGTGCGGCGTCATCCGCCCAGCGTAGGCCCCCGGCCCGGCGGTGTGTCCGTCAGGCGGCGGCGGGGTCGAACCAGGTGGGCCCGTCGGTGAGCGCCTGCTTGAGCCGGAACAGCGCGAAGTCCCGCAGCGGCGGCAGCCCGTCTGCCGGGAACCAGCCGACCTCCAGGGACTCCTCGTCGTGGACGTGCGCCTCGCCGCCGGTCGCGCGGCACAGGAAGGTGATGTCCATGAACTGGCAGATGTCGCCGTTGGGGTAGGTGACGGGCTTGCGCATCGCGTGCACCGACACGACGCGTACCGCCTCGCTGTGCACGCCGGTCTCCTCGTACACTTCGCGCACCGCGGCCGCCGCGGGCTGCTCGCCGGGGTCGGGGATGCCCGCGATGAGCGCCCACTCGCCGTTGTCCGCGCGCCGTCCGAGCAGGACCCGGCCGTCGTCGTCGAGCACGATGGCGGTGACCCCGGGCAGCAGGAGCAGTTGGTGGCCCGCGTCGGCGCGGACGTCCTTGATGAAGTCAGGTGTTCCCATGCTGCCCGACCTTACGGGCGGGGCCCGGGTGCGGGGCGGGGGTCCCGCGGCGGGCGCGCACAGCGCGGACCGTCGACCAGGCGGCACCCGCCGCGCCCACGGCGACGAGCAGCCACTCCGGGGCGGTGCCGAGCCGGGTGGCCGGGGTGAGCGAGGTGCGCAGGGGGACCTCGTCCTCCAGGATCGCGGGGGCGAACATGCCGCTGCGCCGGACGATCGTGCCGTCAGGACGGATGATCGCGCTGACGCCGCTGGTGGTGGGGACGACGACGGAGCGGCTGTGCTCCACGGCACGCACCTGGTCCATGGCGAGTTGCTGGTAGGTCATCTCACTGCGGTCGAAGGTGGCGTTGTTGCTGGGGACGGCGAGCAGTTCGGCGCCCGCCTCGACCGGGTCGCGCACGTCGTTGTCGAACGCCGCCTCGTAGCAGGTGGCGAAGCCGACCCTGGTGCCGGCCATGGTGAAGACGCCGACCTTGTGCCCGGGGCTGAAGTCCTCGCCGACGAGGTTCACGTCCTTGCTGAACTTCTCGGCGAGGGAGCGCAGGGGGATGTACTCGCCGAACGGCTGGATGTGGCGCTTCTCGTAGGTCGCGCCCGGGCCGCTCGCGGGGCTCCAGTCGATGAGCGTGTTGTAGAGCTTGCCGCCGGGCCCGGGGTTCTGCACGAGGGTGCCGATCTCGGTGGGCGCGCCGATCGCCTTCACCGCCGCGTCGATGGTGAGCCGGGCGCTCTCGTCATGGAGCGGGTCGATGTCGGAGGAGTTCTCGGGCCAGAGCACGAAGTCGGGTTTCGGCCGCTTGCCCGCCTTGACCTCGGCGGCGAGTTTCAGCGTCTGCCGTGCGTGGTTGTCGAGGACGGCGGCGCGCTGCGCGTTGAAGTCGAGGCCCATGCGGGGCACGTTGCCCTGGATCGCGGCGACGGTCGCGGTGCCGGCCTCCGGGGCGTTCGAGACGAGGGGCAGCGCGGCGAACGCGCCGGCGACGGGCGCGAGCACGGTGACGGCCGCGGCGGTCGCCGCGCCGCGCGGGAGTGTGCGGGTCCTGCGGTACGCGGCGGCGCGGCGCGCGGCCTCGGCGAGCCCGAAGCCGCACAGGACGACGGCGAAGCCGAGCAGCGGTGTGCCGCCCGCGGCGGCGAGCGGCAGGAACACGCCGTCCGCCTGGCCGAAGGCGACCTTGCCCCAGGAGAAGCCGCCGAACGGGAAGCGGGAGCGGGCCGCCTCGCCCGCCATCCACAGCCCCGCCGCCCACAGCGGCCACACCGGGAGCCGGCTGACGGCGGCGATGCCGAGGCCGACGAGGCCGAGGAAAAGCGCCTCGGCCACGGAGAGCGCGAGCCACGGGAAGGAACCGACTTCGACGCTCGTCCACACCAGCAGCGGCAGCAGGAACGCGAGCCCGCCCAGCGTGCCGAGGCCGAATCCGGCCCTGAGCCCGCGGCCGCGCAGGCTCCACCCGAACAGGGCGAGGCCGGGCAGCGCGAGGTACCACAGGGGGCGCGGCGGGAAGCTCGCGTAGAGCAGCAGCCCCCCGGCGACCGCGGCGGCCGGTCCCGCGAGCCGGGCGGGCCAGGCCCGCTTCGCGGAGGCGGGGGCCGGGGGCGGCTCGGGCTGCGGGGTCTCGACCGAGGTCACGGGGGCGCTCACCCCCCGGAGTGTACGGCGCTCACTTGTGCGGCCGTGGGCCCGGCATGGCAGGGCACGCGGGGCTCCCGGGGTGCGTGTCGCGGCCTTGCGGCACGGTGTCCCCGTATTCCATCGCGGGAGCTGCCGCGGTGGACCGCGTGTGGCCTTGACCGTGGCCACCGTACGGGGCTGGGCCGGCGCGGGTGCCGCTGCCGGCGCCGTGCGCCGCGCCGGTCGCGGCGGCGGGTACGGCCCTGACCTGTCCGGCAGGGCCCGCGACCGCGAGCGGCGCGCTCGGCCACGCGCGGGTACGGCGGCAGCGGGCGCGCTCACGCGCCTGGCCACGGCGGCCCCGGCCCCTCCTGCGCCGTACGGCCGAGGTGGTACGGCCGAGGTGGTACGGCCGAGGTGATACGGCCGGACGGGTGGCGCCGGGCGCGGGAGTCGTACCGGGCGGCCCGTGCGGCGCGCCGCGCGCGGGGGTCGCTGTCCGTGGCGGGCTGTGCGGCGCGGCCGGTCGCGGGAGCCGCCGGGGGGGGCCGGCGTCGCACCGGGTCGGAGGCGTGGCAGGCGCACCGGGCAGCGACCCACGCGTGGGATTCCGGCTATGCGGCGCGGCCGGCGCGGCAGCGGGCGCGGAGGATGCGGACGGCCGCCTGGGCGTCGTCCACGGTGACGGTGAAGTCGGGGCCGTCGCTCATCCGCAGGACGAGTCCCTCACCACGGCGCACCACGACCGCGGTGCCCTTCTCCGGGCGCCAGCGGTAGCCCCAGCCGCCCCACTGGTGCGGGGTGACGCGGGGCGCGAAGTCCGCGTCGACGACCTGGGCGAGCGGGATACGGCGGCGCGGCACGCCCATGTGGCCGCAGCGCACCTCGAGCCACTCCTCGTCGATGCGCACGCCCACGTGCACGAAGGCGAGCGTGCCGAACAGCATCAGCAGGCCCGCGGCGAAGCAGCCGACCACCGACATGACGAGGGCCGCGGCCCCCGAGGTCCAGTTCGCGTCGACCACCAGCTCGACGCCGAGCGCGATGCAGGCGGCGCCCACCGCGGCGAGCAGCCACTGCGCCTTGTTGGTCGCCCGGCCCGACCACATCTCGGACAGGGTCGTCGCGGCGTGGGCACGGGTGCCTTCGTGCCGTGAGTACTCCGTCATGGCATGCAGCGTACCCACGTTCCGCGCGGGCGGGCCCCCGGTGAGGGATTGCCGACACACCGGCCGCACGGACGCGCACCGGGGGCGGCGGGTGTCAGCCGGGCTGGCCCACCACGGCGAGCAGCCGCCCCTCGGGGTAGCGCAGCGCCGCCTCGGGCAGCTCCGCCTCTCGGCCGCTCGCGAGGACGGTGGGCGGTCCCACGGGTGCCGCCTCGGGGGCGGGCCCGCCACCCGCGCGGCGCAGCGCCTGCGTGGCGACCGCGGTGGCGGAGCCGTACAGCACGGCTCCGGGTGCGACGGCGGCGGCGATACGGTCCCGCACCAGCTCGTAGTGGGTGCAGCCGAGCACAAGGGCGCGCACGTCGCGGGGGGTGCGGGCGGCGGCAGCCGCGACGGCCCTGTCGACGGCGTCGTCGTCGGCGTGCTCGACCGCGTCGGCCAGCCCGGGGCAGGGCACCTCGGTGATGTCGGCGCCCGCGCCGAACTCGTCGATCAGATCGCGCTGGTAGGGGCTGCCGGTGGTGGCGGGGGTGGCCCACACGGCGACCGGGCCGCCGCCCGCGGCTGCGGGCTTGACGGCGGGGACGGTGCCGACGACCGGCAGGCCGGGTTCGAGGGCGGCCCGCAGGGTGGGCAGCGCGTGCACGGTGGCGGTGTTGCAGGCGATGATCAGGGCGTCCGGCCGCAGGGCCGCGGCGGCGCGGGCCACGGCGAGCGCCCGCCCCGCGACGTCTTCCGGGGTGCGCGGGCCCCAGGGCATCCCCTCGGGGTCGGTGGAGAGGACCAGCTCGGCGTCCGGCCGCATCCTGCGCACCTCGGCGGCTGCGGCCAGCAGCCCGATACCGGAGTCCATGAGCGCGATCTTCACGGCGCAACCCTAGCCGACCGTGCCCGCGCGGCCGCGTTGGGGCAGACTTCGGCGGGTGAGCGTTGTCGAGTGGATCTCCATGGTGTCGCTGGCCGTGTGGTGCTGGCTGTTGGCGGGGCAGGGCTTCTTCTGGCGTACGGACCAGCGCCTGCCGCGACGCGCGCAGGGCGTGCCCGCGCAGGGGCGGTGGCCCTCGGTCGCCATCGTCGTGCCGGCGCGCGACGAGGCGGACGTGCTGCCGCTGACCCTGCCGTCGCTGCTGGCCCAGGCGTATCCGGGCACGGCCGAGGTGTTCCTCGTCGACGACGGCAGCAGCGACGGCACGGGCGGCCTGGCGCGTTCGCTCGCGCGCAGCGAGGGCGGGCTGCCGCTGACGGTGTCGTCGCCGGGCGAGCCGGAGCGCGGCTGGACGGGCAAGCTGTGGGCGGTGCGGCACGGCATCGCGCTGGCGCGGGCGAGGGATCCCGAGTACCTCCTGCTGACGGACGCGGACATCGCGCACGAGCCGGACAGCCTGCGCAGGCTGGTGGAGTCGGCGCGCGGCGGCGGCTTCGACATGGTGTCGCAGATGGCGCGGCTGCGGGTGGCGAGCCCGTGGGAGCGGCTCGTGGTGCCCGCGTTCGTGTATTTCTTCTCGCAGCTGTACCCGTTCCGCTGGGTCAACAGCGCGCGGCGGCGCACCGCGGCGGCGGCCGGCGGCTGCGTACTGCTGCGCGCGGAGGCCGCGGAGCGGGCGCGGGTGCCCGAGTCGATCCGGCAGGCGGTGATCGACGACGTGTCGCTCGCGCGTGCCGTGCAGCGCAGCGGCGGGCGGATCTGGCTCGGGCTCGCGGACCGGGTGGACAGCGTCCGGCCGTACCCGCGCCTCGCGGACCTGTGGAAGATGGTGTCGCGCAGCGCGTACGCGCAGCTGCGGCACAACCCGCTGGTGCTGCTCGGCACGGTGGCGGGGCTCGCGCTGATCTACCTGGTGCCGCCGGCCATGGCGTTCGCGGGGCTCGCGGGGGCGGGCGCGTGGGCGGGTTGGGCGGGGCTCGCGGCGTGGGCGCTGATGACCGGCTCGTACCTGCCGATGCTGCGCTACTACCGCGAGCCGTGGTGGACGGCGCCGCTGCTGCCGTTCACGGCGCTGCTGTACCTGCTGATGACGGTGGACTCGGCCGTGCAGCACTACCGGGGCCGCGGCGCGGCCTGGAAGGGCCGCACGTACGCGCGGCCGGAGGCGGAGGCGGCGCGGGAGTCCTGAGCCGCCGCCCGCTCCGCCCCGACGGGCGCGCCGTGGGTTACTTGCGGCCCGGTGTCCAGTCCATGTCCCAGCCGTAGGCCCGGTCGACCGTGCGCTGCGGGCTGACCCCGCGCTCGGGCACGAGGAACCGCGCCTCGCGCTGCACGACCAGGTCGGAGCCGGTGCGGGTGAGGAGCGCGAGGGCGCACACCCGGGAGGGCACGGTGCACTCGCCGAGGTCGAAGTCGATCGCGGCGCCGTGCTGGGGTTGGAGCGTCACGGTGGCCGCGAGGTCGGCGAAGCTGCTCGCGCCCTCGTAGATGGTGACGAAGATCAGGATGCGGCGGAAGTCGCGGGTGTGGTCGAGGTTGACGGTGAGGTTCTCGCCGCTCGCCACGGCTCCCGTGCGGTCGTCGCCGTCGAGGTGGATGTACGGGGGCCGGGCGAGGGATCCGAAGGCGCCGCCGAGCGCCTGTACGACGCCCTTGCGTCCGTCGGCGAGTTCGTAGAGGGCGCACAGGTCGAGGTCGAGCTGGGCGCCGGCGCCTGCCGCGCCCGCGAGGGCGCGGCCGAGGCGCGCCCCCCAGCCCTTGGCGGGCTGCTGCTTCTGCTGCGGCGGTGTGCGCACCTGCCAGTTGAGGTTGACGCGCAGGGCGCCCGAGCCGCCGCCCTGCTTCGCCAGCGAGACGGAGGGGGCGTCCTTGGTCAGTGTGACCTTCGAGAGGCGCACGGGCGCCGGTGGGGGCTGCGGGGCCGGGGTGCCTGCCGCGCCCTGCGGGGCGGGTGCGGCAGGCGGGGCGGGCGGGGGCGGTGGTGTGTCCGCCGCGGGAGGTGCCGGGGCCGCCTGCGGGGCCGGCGGGTTCTGCGGGCCGGACGGGTCGTGCCCGACCGCCGGGGCCTGCGGGTTCAACGGTGCTGACGGTGCGCCAGGTCCGGCCGCCGCCCGCGCGGGGTCCGCGCCCGGCGTACCGGGTTCGTCGACGGTGATGCCGAAGTCCGTTGCCAGGCCCGCGAGTCCGGTGCTGTAGCCCTGCCCGACCGCGCGGAACTTCCAGCCTCCGTCTCGACGGTACAGCTCGCCGAGTACGTACGCCGTCTCGACGGTGGCGTCCGAGCTGTCGTAGCGCGCGAGTTCCTCCCCGGTGGCCGCGTCGGCGACCCGTACGGAGAGACCCGGCACCCGGCCGAAGGTGCCGCCTTCGGCCGACGCGGCGAGCACGATGCGCCCGATCTCCGGCTCGACGGCCGCGAGGTCCACCGCGAGGGTGTCGGTGACGGTGCCGCCCGCCGCGCGTTTGCCCTCGTGGCGGACGGTGCCCGCGGAGTCGGACGGCTGGTTGTAGAAGACGAAGTCGGCGTCGGACCTGACCCGGCCCCCGTCGAGCAGCAGCGCCGACGCGTCGACGTCCGGTACACCGGGGCCCGAACTCCAGCCCAATTCAATGCGTACGGCGGGCGCGGAGACCCGCACATTGGCCCCTTTAAGCATGGACATGATCTCCCCCGTCGCGCCGCCTCCGTGCCGTTGTTTCCATCTTCCCAACGTAATCGCGCCACCGCATGGGGAGGCTCCGCGACCCGGCGGTAACCCGGGGCTCACGTGGCCTTTACAGGATTCGAACGAGCCCGGGCGACCGATTTTGACAAGTTCGCTCGCATTGGGGGTCCGGCGTCACGCGAAAGCGCCCAAAGAACCGTCCGACCGGGCTCCCCATGGGGCACATGGTGGGCTTAATCTCTGTGCCATGACCTCCCCCCGCTCCTACGGCGGCGGTTACTACACCGCGCCGTCGTTTCCGGACACCCCGATCTACGACTCGCTCGTCGCGGAACGGGGCACGCCTCAGATCGCTCCGATCCGAGTGCCCTCGGCGTACGACACGGGTTCGAGCTACCTCCCGGCCCTGCCGTCGTCGCTTCCCGCCCTGCCCCCGGCCCCCTCGGCCCCGGCGCAGCAGCAGTACGGCTACCCGCAGCAGGCCCAGCAGCCCGTACCGCTGCAGCAGGCGCCCGCGCCGTACATCCCGCAGCAGGCCCAGCAGCCGCGCGGCGGCTACCCCGGCCAGCAGCCCGGCTACCAGCAGCAGCCGCAGCGCCCGATGCCGCAGCGCCCCGCGCCCGCCGGCTACGACGCGATGCGCCCCGCGGCGCCGATGCGCCCCGCGCCCGCTCCGGCGGCCCAGGGGCCCTACGACGATCCGTACAACAGGCCGTACCAGGGCAGGGGGTACTGACCCGTAGCAGACGGGCACGCACCGGACCCATGGGAGGTCCCGTACGCCTCGGCAGGGTGGCTCCGCTTCGGAGCCGCCCTGTTTCTTTGTGAGCCGCCTGTGTGAGGCTCACCACCGCGGGAACCCGAGCCTCCGGCAGGCGCGTTGCTTCCGACGGAAGGGGGTGCGGGACGGTGAGAGTGGTACTGGGCATCTGGCGGTGGCGGCACAACCCCCTGCGCCGGACGACCGACCTGGTGGAGGCATGGCTCGCGGTCCTGGTCGCCGCGCTGCTGGTGTTCGGGGCGCCGGCGGCGGGCTGGCTGAGCGGCGCGGTGCTCGGATCCTCGCTCCAGCGCACCGTGGCGGAGCAGCGGCACGACCGCCAGGAGTCGCGCGCCGTGATGGTGACGGACTCCCGGCAGCGCGGGCAGGTCGGGTTCTTCGACCCGGAGTCGGCGGCCTCGCAGAACGCGGACACGCGGGTGATCGCCCGGTGGACCACGCCGGGGGATGTCAAGCACGTCGGCCCGGTGACGGCGCCGCGCGCGCACCTCAGGCCCGGCGACACCTTCAGCATCTGGACGGACACGCGCGGCAGGCAGGTCCCGCCGCCGATCAGCGGCGACGCCGCGCACTTCCACGCGGTGTTCTCCGGCATCACCGCGACGCTGCTCGCGGCGGCCCTGCTGCTGGGCGCGTGGCGGCTCGCCGTATGGCGCCTCGTCCACCAGCGGTACAAGCGGCTGGACCGCCAGTGGGCCCAGGTCGGACCGGACTGGGGGCGTACGGGCACCGGGAGTTGAGCGGCGGCGGAGGCCGCCGGATGGCCGAGGGCGCTTTCGGCCCGGCCTGCCTGCCAGGCGGTGCCGGATCCCCCGGCCGCCGCCGGGCGGCCCCCGGCCGGGCGGCGCGACGCCTGGCCGGGATCCGCCCGGGGGCGTGTCCCGCGCGCCGCGGGGCCGCGGGCGCTCCGTGCGCCCCGCCGGGTGCGGCGGGGCGCACGGCCAGGACGTCAACTCACCTGCCCCGCGCGCGCTACGGTGGTGCGCGACCCGGTCCTCTTCGTGGCCGGGAGCACCGCAGTCGCACGAGGTGGGGGCAGCACAGCGCCATGGCACAGGGCACGGTCCAGGTGACACACTCGGGTACTTCGCGGTGGCGGCGCCGCACGGGTGAGTACGCCTCTCTCGCCGCGGCCCTCGACGCGGCGGCCGACGGTGACGTCCTGACGGTCGCTCCGGGCACCTATCGCGAGAACCTCGTCGTCGGCCGGGCCGTCACGCTGCGCGGCCCCGAGGGCGCGGCGGGCTCCGTGCGGATCGCCCCGTACGACGGCGTGCCGCTGACGGTGCGGGCCTCGGCCACGGTGCAGGACATCCACGTCGAGGGCCAGGACTCCGCGGCGCCCGCGCTGCTGGTGGAGGACGGCACGCCGGAACTGCTCGGCCTGCGGGTCGTCACCCGGTCGGCCACCGGGATAGAGGTGCGCGGCGCGGCCAGGCCCACCGTGCGGCGCACCACCGTCGACAACCCGGCGGGCGTGGGGCTCGCGGTGCTCGACGGCGCGGGCGGGGTCTACGAGGAGTGCGAGGTCCTGGCGGCCGGCCAGGCGGGCATCGCGGTCAGCGGCGGCGCGCATCCGCGCCTGGAGCGCTGCCGGGTGCACCACGCGTCGGGCGCCGGGATCAGCGTCACCGGAGACACCACGGGCCTTGAGGCGGTGGGCTGCGAGGTGTACGAGGTCAAGGGCGCGGGCGTGCAGGTCTCCTCACGGGGCGCGGCCCACTTCACCGACTCCACCGTCCACCGTACGACGTCGGACGGCGTCACGCTCGACACGGACGCCGTGCTGACGCTCTCCGACTGCGACATCCACGACGTGCCGGAGAACGCGGTCGACCTCAGGTCGCGGTCCGTCCTCACGCTGACCCGCTCGACGGTGCGCCGCTTCGGCCGCAACGGCCTGTCCGTGTGGGACCCGGGCACCCGGGTCGACGCCAACCAGTGCGAGATACACGAGTCCACGGGCGACTACCCGGCGGTCTGGGTGAGCGACGGCGCGACGGCCGTGCTCGACTCGTGCCGGGTGCACGACGTGCCCGACGCGCTGTTCGTCCTCGACCGCGGTTCGCGGGTGGACGTCGTCGACAGCGACCTGTCGCAGGTGCGCAACACGGCGGTCTCGGTGAGCGACGGCGCGACCGTGCAGCTCGACGACTGCCGCATCAGCCACGCCTCGACGGGCGCCTGGTTCCGCGACCACGGCAGCGGCGGCACGCTCGCGTCCTGCACGGTGGACTCGGTGCAGACGGGCGTGATCGTCACGAAGGGCGCCGATCCGACGATCGAGCGCTGCGTCATCACCTCGCCGTCCGAGGCGGGGTTCTACGTGTCGGCGGAGGGCCGCGGCACGTTCCGGGGCTGCCGGGTGACCGGCAGCGGAGGGTACGGCTTCCACGTCATGGACGGGTGCCGTACGACGCTCGGCCGCTGCCGTACCGAGCGGTGCGCGCGCGGCGGGTACGAGTTCACGGACGAAGGGCCGGTCGTGGAGGACTGCACGAGCGACGAGAGCGGCGTGGTCCCCGCGGGCGCCGAGCCGCGCGGCGGCGCCACGGCCGGCCTGCTGGGGACGGTGCCCGCGCAGGTCCCCGCGGTGGCCGCCCCGCCCGCCACCGCGCCCGCCGCCCCGTCCGCGGCTCCCGGGCAGCCGGACGAGCCGGCGCGGCCCTCGCAGGACGTGCTGGCGGAGCTCGACGCCCTGGTGGGCCTCGACAGCGTGAAGCGCGAGGTGCGGGCGCTCATCGACATGATCGAGGTCGGCAGACGGCGCAGGGAGGCGGGGCTCAAGGCCGCCTCCGTCCGCCGCCACCTGGTCTTCACCGGCTCCCCCGGCACGGGCAAGACGACGGTGGCACGGCTCTACGGCGAGATCCTGGCGTCGCTCGGCGTGCTGGAGCGCGGCCACCTGGTGGAGGTCTCCCGCGTCGACCTGGTCGGCGAGCACATCGGCTCGACGGCGATCCGCACGCAGGAGGCGTTCGAGCGGGCCAGGGGCGGCGTGCTGTTCATCGACGAGGCGTACGCGCTCTCGCCGGAGGACTCGGGCCGCGACTTCGGCAAGGAGGCCATCGACACGCTGGTGAAGCTGATGGAGGACCACCGGGACGCGGTGGTGGTGATCGTCGCCGGGTACACCGCGGAGATGGAGCGCTTCCTCTCCGTCAACCCCGGTGTGGCATCGCGCTTCTCCCGCACCATCACCTTCGGCGACTACGCGCCCGAGCAGCTGCTGCGGATCGTGGAGCAGCAGGCGGACGAGCACGAGTACCGGCTCGGCGACGGCGCGTCCGAGGCGCTGCTGAAGTACTTCTCGGTACTGCCGAAGGGCCCGGCCTTCGGCAACGGCCGTACGGCGCGCCAGACGTTCGAGTCCATGGTGGAGCGGCACGCGGGCCGGGTCGCCCAGCTGGCCGAGGCCAGCACGGACGACCTCACGCTCCTCTACGCGGACGACCTGCCCGAGCTGCCCTGAGAGCGGCCCGCTCCCCCCTCGTGCGCCGGCTCACCGCTCTCCCGCGTGTCCGCGCGCCGCTGCTGGCCTGGCAGGCCCGGCAGCAGGGAGGTGAACAGCGCGGCGCGCTCCACGGCGAACGCGGGGTCGCTCTGGTAGCCGCCGTGTCCGCTGACGGCCTCGGGCAGCGGGTGCGCGGCGCTCCTGCCGTAGGCGAGCGGGTCCTTGAGCGGTCCCCTGTCGACCTCGGGCAGTGCACCGCCGTCCGTGGCGCCGACCGGTCCGCCGATCGGGTCGGTGTCCCGGAACAGATTGCGCCAGAGGCGCATCTCCCGGTGCAGCGCGGTGAGTTGGGGACCGCCGAAGTAGGCGGGGAACCACCGGCCGTAGAGCCGCTTCAGCGGGGAGCCGTAGGTGAGGAGCGCGGTCCTGCCGCGCGCCTCGGCGTCCAGCTGCCAGACGGCGGCGGCGGCGAGCACCGTGCCCTGGGAGTGCGCGGAGAGCACGAGCCTGCCACCGGTCTGCCGGGTCCAGGTGCGGATGCGCCAGGTCAGGTCGGGCACGGCGCGCTCGGCGTAGCAGGGCGGCGCGAAGGGGTGGGCGGCGCGCGGCCAGAAGGTGCCGACGTCCCACAGGATGCCGATGGTCTGGCGGATGCCGGGGCGGCTGTAGGCGAGCCTGCCGAGGGTGACGAAGGCGAGGAAGCCGAAGCCGACGAGCCAGGAGCCGACGCCCTGCGCGGTGTCCGCGACGGCCTCGGTGAACGGCCCCGCGCCGTCGGCCGCGCGCCCGGGCACCTCTCCTGAGATCCAGGAGAGCGCGACGGCGGCGGCGCCGAGCAGCAGGGCCGCGCCCGCGAGCACGCCGACCAGGCGGGGCGCCCGGTCGGTGAGGCGTACCACGGCGCGGCGGTCCGCGATCTGCCGGGTGCGCACGGCGTCGGCCGGCGGCCCGTCGGGCGCGCGGCCGACGCCGTAGTCGGCCTCGACGCGGGCGCGCTCCGCGCGGGCCGCGCGCACGGTGCGTACGGCGAGGAAGGCGACGGGCACGAGGAGCAGCACGAGCAGGGCGGGGATCACGGACGCCTGCCAGCTCAGCAGGGTCGGCGGGGCGGGCGCCGCCGCGCCGCCCATGCCGGGGGTGGCGCCGCCGTCGAGCCAGTCGGCGACGCGCTGGGCGACGCCGCCCGTCATCACGCCCGCAGTGCCGCAGGCGAGCACGGCGACCGCGGGTCCGCCGAGGCCACGCAGCGCGGTGCCCGTCCTGCGGGTGGTGCGGTACAGGACGAGCGCGGTGACAGCGAGCGCGACGGCCAGCACGGCCTGGGCGAGCGCGACGGCGCGGAAGGCCGGATCGCCCGTGAGGGTGCCCGAGGAGCGCCAGCCGGGCCGCGACCAGCCGGCGTAGAGGAGGCTCGCAGCGAGCAGCGCGAGGCTCGCCGCCGGCAGCGCCGTGGTGAGCGCGCCGTCCGCCCGCGGGTCGCGGACGGACTCGCTGCGTCCGCTGCGGCACACCACGAGGACCGCGGCGAGGGCGCAGGCGGCGAGGGCGGCCTGGAGGAGCCGGCCGAGGAGCGCGGGGGTGCCGCCCGCTGCGGTGTCGTGGCGTACCGCGGCGTCGGCGACGGCCGCGCCGACGGTGAGGAAGCCTGCCGCCGTGTGCGCGGCGCGCAGCCGCGCGACGACCCGGCGCCCGTACCAGAAGCCGGGCCGCGCGAGGGCGGGCAGGTCGGCGGCGTGCTCCGACGCCTCGTCAGGCCCGGTGCCCCGCGCGGTCCCGGCACGGTCCTCCTCCGCGCCGTCGGGGGTGCGCTGGTTCTCGTACATGGCCCAGGTGCGGCGGGAGAGGTACCACAGCAGGGTGACGAGCGCGGTGGGCACGGCGGCGGCGAGCGCGAGCCTTCGGCCCGGCTGGGACCACCAGCCGTGGTGTGCCGGTGAGAGGAACGCGAGCCACGACCTGTGGGCGGCGCAGGCGGCGGAGCCCGCGCACTGCCAGGCCGTCAGGTCGAGCGCCACCTCGCAGGCGGAGGCCGCGAACAGCACGGTGAGGCTGAGGGCGACGAGCCGGACCAGGGCGCCGTACAGGCGCCGTGCGCGCGGCAGTCCGCTGGTGTCGGGGCGCATCCAGTGGGCGAGGTTGGCCACCATGAACGGCAGCAGGAGCAGCCACAGCGCGCGGGTGGCGCCGCCCGAGGTGAGACCGGACCAGCAGTACGCCTCCTGGGCGGGCTCGCGCCGTCCGCCGGGCGGCGCGGCGCGCGACTCGGCGTCGGTGTCGGCGACGCGGCGGTAGAGCGCGGCGGTCTCGTCACCGCTGACCCGCACGGTGCGGGCGCTGTCCAGCATCTCCTGGGGGGTGTGCCCGCCCACGCCGTGGACGAGGAGTTCGAGCGCGGCCTCCGGGTCGCGCGCGGGGCGGGTCGCGGGCAGCGGGGGCGGGACGGAGGCGTCGGACGGCGGGGGCGGGGGTGGGGTCACGGTGGCTGCTCGCTCTCGACGGCGTGGAAGGGGCGGCCGGGTGGCCTGGCCGGCCGGGTGGCCTGGCCGGCCGCGCGGCGGTGCGGGTCGCCAGCCGGCGCGGCGCGCCCAGCATCGCGCAGCCGCGTCCCGGAGCGGCCCGAGTCCACGGAAAATCCCCCGCCCGCGCGCAATGCTTCCCGGCTCCCGCCGTTCCACACCGCCCGGCACGTGCGAGGATGTGGGGAACCGGTGCCGCCCGGGGCCACGGGGCCGGGCGGGGCAACGCAGCGGAAGCGGAAGGACGGGGTCGGGCGGTGGGCGACAGCCGGAACCTGCTCGCCGAACAGCGGCGCGCGCTGATTCTGGACGAGGTACGCAGGCGTGGCGGGGTCCGGGTCAACGAACTCACGCGCACCCTTCGCGTCTCGGACATGACGGTCCGGCGCGATCTCGACATCCTCGCGCGGCAGGGCGTGGTCGCGAAGGTGCACGGCGGTGCGGTGCCGGTCGCCGACGCGAGCTCCCACGAACCGGGGTTCGAGGCCAAGTCCGCGCTCGAACTGTCCGCGAAGGAGGACATCGCCCGCGCCGCCGCCGAGTTCGTGGTCGCGGGCAGCGCGATCGCCCTGTCGGGCGGCACCACGACGTACGCGCTCGCGCAGCATCTGGTGGACGTCCCCGACCTGACGGTGGTGACCAACTCGGTGCGGGTCGCCGACGTGTTCCATGCGGCCCGTGCCGCCGCGGCGCCGCTGGGCGGCACCCGGGCGGGCGCCGCGACGGTGGTGCTGACGGGCGGTGTGCGGACGCCGTCCGACTCGCTGGTGGGTCCCGTGGCCGACCAGGCGATCCGCTCGCTCCACTTCGACGTGCTGTTCCTCGGGGTGCACGGCATCTCGGTGGAGGCGGGCCTGTCGACGCCCAACCTCGCGGAGGCGGAGACCAACCGGCACTTCGTCCAGGCCGCCAGACGGGTGGTGGTGGTCGCGGACCACACCAAGTGGGGCACGGTGGGCCTGAGTTCGTTCGCGACGCTGGACCAGGTCGACACGCTGGTGACGGACGCGGGGCTCTCCGGGCCGGCGCGGGACGAGATCGGGGAGCGGCTCGGCCTGGTGGTGGCGGGGGCGGCGGGCGAGGGGCCCGAGGGGTGACGGCCTTCCGCGTGGTGCGCACGGTGCCGCTCGCCGTCGACGAGGCATGGCGGCGGATGACCGACTGGCCCGCGCACGCCCGCCGGGTGCCGCTGACGTCGATGGCGGTGCGCACCCCCGGCCCGACCGGGGTGGGCACGGTGGTCTCGGCCCGCACGGCCCTCGGGCCCGCCGGGTTCGACGACCCGATGGAAGTCGTGGTGTGGGAGCCGCCGGCGGACGGCCGCGCGGGCCGCTGCCGCCTGGAGAAGCGCGGCCGGGTCGTCCGCGGCTGGGCGGAGATCCGGGTCGGCGCGGTGGACGGCGGCGCGCGGGTGGCCTGGACCGAGGACCTGCGGGTCGCGGGGCTGCCCCGGCTGTTCGACGGGGTGACGGCGGACGCGGGCCGGCTGATGTTCGGCCGGGAGGTCGACCACCTCCTGCGGGTACGGCCGAACTGACGTCTCGTTCCCGCCCGGTGCGACCTTCGCACGAATCCTTCGTTGCACCTTCCGAGTGGCAGCGAAGGCGACAGCACGAGCGCGTGCGGAAGGCGGGCCCCATGCCGGCACGGCACAGCGAACCGGCTCTCCCGGGCGCCCCTCCCCGCCGTGAGGAGGCCGAGGCGGTCCTCGTGGAGCACTATCCGCGGCTGGTACGCCTCGCCTATCTGACCCTGCCGCCCGCGCTGGGCCGCCACCGCAGGGTGCTCGCCGCGCACCGGGTTGTGCAGCGGGCGCTGCCCCGCGGCCCCGGCGGGCGCGAGGCCGGCAGGGACGAGGCGTACGCCTGGGTGCGGGGGCGGGTGCTCGCCGCCGCGCTGGCGGCGGAGCGGGGCACACGGCTGCGTGCGCGGGCCTGCGGGCTGCCGTTCGTGGCGGGCCTGCGGCTGTTCCCGCGCGCCGGAGGAACGGACGAACTGGGGCTCGACCGCGCACTGTCGGCGGTCGACGCGGCGGCGCGCGCCGCACTCGCCCTGCGGGTGCTTGAGGGCCTGCCGCCCGCCGCGGTGCCCGAGCTGCTCGCCGCCGCGGGCACCCCCGCGCCCCACGATGCGGTGCGGACGGCCGAGCGGCTCGCGGCCGAGCAGCAGGGCAGGGCGGAAACCCTGCTCGGCAGCGGGGAGTTCGACCCGTGCACGGTGCAGACCCGGCCCACGGACCTGCTGCGGCGCGGCGGGGGCCGGCGGCTCGCGGGGGCCGCGGTGGCCTGCGCGGCCGCGGGGGTCGTGCTCGCCGCGGTGCTGCCCGCGCGCGGCACGCATCCGCCCGCGCCTGCGGCGGGGCCCGCGGGCAGTGCGGAGAGCGGCGCGGCGCTCGACCCGCGGCAGGTGGTCCGGGCTCCCCGCGACGCCTGGGCGCACGCGTCGCGGATGGACTTCACGGTGTGGCCGGCGCGCGGCGCCCGCGACCACGACACGGCGCTCGTCGGCCGTGCGCTCGCGGCCTGGGGCGGGGCGGGCGGCGGCCCGACCGGGCGGGTCGCGGTGACGGCGACTCCCGGCACCGCGGCCACGCCGCCGGACCGCTCCCCGCAGCTGCTGTACGCGGGGGACGCGGACCGGGCTGCGGTCGTACTGCTGTACGACGGCGCCCGGGTCGCGCGGTACGCGGAGCCGATGTCGGGCGGCGGCGGCGCGGCGCTCGACGTGTCACGGGCGGACGACGGCGACGTGACGACGGCGGCGGCGCTCGTGGTGAGCCGCGCGGCGGGCTCGGCGCGCTATCTGCTGGCGCCCTGGGTGGCCGAGGCCACCGGCAGGGACCTGCTGCGGCCCGACTCCCCCGCGCGGACCGTGCGGGTCGGCGGGGACGGGGTCACGGACCCGGTGCGGGGCCCGGCGCCCGGCGGCCCCTGTGGCCTCTGGCCGGTGCTGCAACTGCGGTCGTCGCAGCGGATCGCGGAGCGGCACGCGTTCCTCCTCTCCGACCTGGGCGACCTCTCGCCCGTCCACCTGACCTACACGCCGCCGCCCGCCGCGGGCGTATCCGCGCGCTCGCCGCGCGAGGCCACCTCGGGCCCCGCGCTCGTCAGCTGGGCGCGTACCGCGTGCGCCCTGACCGAGTTGCGGGGCGCGGGCGTGAAGGCGGTCAACAACTGGGCCTTCGCACAGCAGGACATGCCGGAGCACCGCGGCCGGGCCACCTGGGTGTGCTCGCGCGCCGACACGTGGAGCGGCCCCGGGCGGGTGATGGTGCAGGTGCAGCAGCCCTCCTCCTCGGACACGGCGCCTGGGACGTTCGCGGGGAAGGCGCGGAACACCGCCGCGTGCGGCAGGTTCGGCCAGAACGTGGTGGCGGGGCTGCGGTGGCGCTCGCCCGCGGGCCACTGGTATCTGCTGGCTGCGGGGAGCCGCGCGGTCTCCTCGATCAGCACGTCCGGCGGGGTGCGGGCGCGGGCCGGGTCACGGACCCTCGCGGTGCGCGCCCCCGCGACCGGCTCCGTGCGGCTCTCCGCCCGGCTTTCCACCGGTGGGACGCTTCAAGGGGTCGCTCCGGTGGAACCCGTCCCGTGAGGGCGCCGTGCGCCCGCCGGGCGCGCGGCGGGTCCGCCCCGACAGTGGGATGTGAGGTCGATGGTCCGGCGCATACGGCCCGTGGGACTGGAATTCGTGGAGTCGGCGCGCGTGCGCCTGGTGTTCGGCGCCGAGCTCGGGGTACCGCCGGAGGCGGTCTACCGGGAACTGGCGGACCGCACGGAGGACTGGCCGGAGTGGTTCGCGGGGGTGGCGGCGGTGGCCAGGACCCCGGACGGCAGGCAGGTGCGGCTGGCCGGTGGCGGCCAGACCTGGGAGTCGGTGCTCGCCGCCCGGCCCCCCGCCCGGTACGCGTACCGCACGGACCGCACCGACATCCCCGGCGCCTCGGCGCTGGTCGAGGAGTGGCGGCTGTGGGCGGCGGACGGTGGGACGCGGGTGCGCTGGACGGTGGCGACGGACGGCCCGGCGGTGTACCGGGCGCTGGTGCGGCTGGCGCGCCCGGCCCTGGCCCGTACGTTCCTCATCTCGATGCGGGCCCTGGAGCGGCGGCTGCGGCTGCCGCGGCCCTGACGCGGGATTCCCGGCCCCGGCCGCCGCGCGTCAGGCGTCCGGTTCCCGCGGCCAGCTGCCGTGCCGGAGGAAGTGGTCGAGCGTCGCCGTGTACGGGGCGATGTCGAGGCCCTGTTCCGCGAGCCAGCTGTCGGAGTAGTACTTGTCGAGGTAGCGGTCGCCCGCGTCGCAGATGAGGGTGACGACGCTGCCCTGCTCGCCGCGCGCGATCATCTCGGCGACGATCCGCAGCGCGCTCCACAGACCGGTGCCGGTGGAGCCGCCCGCCCTGCGGCCCACGACCCGTTCGAGCACGCGGACGGCCGCGACGGAGGCGGCGTCGGGCACCTTCATCATCCGGTCGACCGCGCCGGTGATGAAGCTCGGCTCCATCCGGGGCCTGCCGATGCCCTCGATGCGGGAGCCGCGCTCGCCTGCCGCGCCGGGGTCGCCGCGCGTCCAGCCGTCGAAGAAGCAGGAGTTCTCGGGGTCGGGCACGCACACCCGGGTGTCGTACTGCATGTAGTGGGCATAGCGGGCGATCGTCGCGGAGGTGCCGCCCGTGCCGGCGGTCGCGACGATCCACGCGGGCTCCGGATGGCGCTCAAGGCGGAGTTGCTCGTAGATCGACTCGGCGATGTTGTTGTTGCCGCGCCAGTCGGTGGCACGCTCCGCGTAGGTGAACTGGTCCATGTAGTGGCCGCCGCGGGCCGCGGCGAGCCGTGCGGCCTCCTCGTACATGGTGCGCGGGTCGTCGACGAAGTGGCAGCCGGCGCCGTGGAATTCGATGAGCCGGCACTTCTCCGCGCTGGTCGTACGGGGCATGACGGCGATGAAGGGCACCCCGATCAGCTTGGCGAAGTACGCCTCGGACACGGCGGTTGAGCCGCTCGACGCCTCGATCACGGGGCGCCCTGGGCGGATCCAGCCGTTGCACAGCCCGTAGAGGAAGAGGGAGCGTGCGAGGCGGTGCTTGAGGCTGCCGGTGGGGTGGGTCGACTCGTCCTTGAGGTACAGGTCGATGCCCCACTCGGAAGGCAGCGGGAAGCGCAGCAGATGGGTGTCGGCCGAGCGGTTGGCGTCGGCCTTCACCCGCCGCACCGCCTCCTTGAGCCAGGTGCGGTACGCGGCGTCGCTGCGGTCCACGTCGAGGGTGTCGGCGGCGCCCATGGTGGAGCTGCCGGGGGCGCCGGTGACCGGTGCGGCCTCGGCGGGGTGCGGGGGCGCGGGGTCGCCGGCGGGGGCGTCGCCCGGGTGCGGTGCGGGTGGGGTGCGGTGCTCGGCCATGGTGCCAAGTCAACCGCAGCACTCCGCCAAACGCTCACTTTGGGTAGCCATAAGGCGCCCGGGGGGCAGCTCACCGTGAGCGCGCGAGTTGCGGTCCGCGCACCGCTGGGCGAGGCTGGTCGCATCTCACTCAGGGTGAAACGGCGGTGACGCTGCGGACCAGCCCCGCCGGGCAGGAACGGCGGCCGGATCGCGAGCCGGCGGCCGTGCGACAACCACGCTTCTTCCGGACCTCAATTCGGGGAGTCGCAGCCGTGATCAGCCAGCCAAGCAGGCACTGCACGGTGGAGCTCCATGCCCTGCCGTCGCGGATCGGACAGGTCCGCAGAATCATCTCGGCGCAGTTGCGCTACTGGCGCCTCGACCCTCTGATCGACCACGCGGCACTCGGCCTGACCGAGCTGCTGACCAACGTCCACCGGCACGCGCAGCCGGACAAGCGGTGCACCGTCGACGTCGAGCTGCTGCTCGACCGGCTCACGGTCTCCGTCAGCGACCACGACCCGCGGATGCCGAACCTGACGGACGCGGCCACCTACGACACCTGCGGCCGCGGTCTCGCGCTGATCGCGGCGGTCAGCCAGAGCTGGGGGGTGAGCCGGAGCGCGGGCGGCAAGAGCGTCTGGTTCACCCTGCCCGCGCCGCCCGGCGCCGCGGCGCCGCCGTCGCACCTGCCGGTGTACGGGGCGGCGACGGACGGCCCGTTCGACACCGCCGACCTCGAAGGAGTGGTGCTCGAATACGGGCACGCCACCGCGCGCTCGGCCATCATGGGCTGACCGGACGGGCGGGCACGGGCGCGCGGCGGGTGCCGCGCGGCCGTGCCCGCCCGTCGTCACGGGGTGCCGGGCTTCCCCGTCCCGCCGCCGAACTGCTCGTCCGGCGCGGAGAGCCCGCGCCGGTAACGGAGAGCCCGCGCCGGTACTCGTCCTGGTCGATCTCGCCGCCCGCGGCCCCTGGCCGACGACCGCGGTCGGGACCGCACGTCGCAGCCGTCGCGCGCCCTGCGGCACTCCGGGCCCCGGGCCCCCACGGCGCGCCCCGCGTGCAGGGCCCGCCGTACGAGGCTGAGGACGGCCGCGAGCAGGCGGTCAGGACCGGGGGCGCGAAGACGGTCCAGGGGCCGGGCCGCCGCCGTGCCGTGCCGGTGTGTGCGGTGTGTTCCCCCCCTGCCCGTGTGTTCGCCGTGTCCATCGGGGCAGGGGGGTACGTCGGCCTGCCGTCACCCGGTGGAAGCAGCCGGAACCGGTCACGGCGGGTGACCGGGCGCGGGTGCCGGGGCCGGGCGCGGGTCAGTCGCGGATCAGGCGCCGAGCGCGGCGAGCGGGTCGTCGAGCACCGGCTGCCAGGCCACCTCTCCGGCGCCCACCAGGCTGTTGTGGTCCAGCGTGCAGGCGAGCACGGGCACGCTGCTGCGGCCCCACAGGCTGCGGTCGGCGACGGCGGCCCTGAGCCGGTCCGGGTCGGCCGCGAGGAGTTCGCGGTGCAGGCCGCCGAGGATGATGCGGTCGGGGTTGAGGATGTTGACCAGTCCTGCGAGCCCGGCGCCGAGGCAGTCGATCAGCCGCTCGGTGGCCGTGCGCACGCCGGGCTCCCCCGGTTCCGCGCGCAGCAGCTCGCTGGCCTGCTGGAGCAGGTTGGTCTCGGGGCCCGGCTCGCGGCCCGCCGCGGTGAGGAAGGCGAGCGGGTCGGCCTCCACGTCGAGGCAGCCCCGGCCGCCGCAGTAGCAGGGGCGGCCCTCGGGGTTGACCATGAGGTGGCCGACTTCCAGGGCGAGCCCTGAACTCCCGGTGTGCAGGCGCCCGTTGAGTACGAGCGCCCCGCCGACGCCGCGGTGCCCCGTGGCGACGCAGAGCAGGTTGCCGGCGCCGCGGCCCGCGCCGTGCCGGTGCTCGGCGAGTGCGGCGAGGTTGACGTCGTTCCCGGTGAAGACCGGGCCCTCGACGCCGATCGCCCGCACCCGCTCGGTGAAGACCCGCCGGACGGGGGCGCCGGGGGGCCAGGCGAGGTGCAGCGGGCTGAGCGCGGTGCCCTCGGGCTCCGCGACCGCCGACGGCACGGCGAGGCCCGCGCCCACGCATCTGCGCCCGCTCTCCCGCAGCAGCGCCTCGCCCGCGGCGACGGCCTCCCCAAGCACCTGCTCGGGGTCGGCCTCGACCACGCCGCGGCCCGCGGCGGTGGCGACGATCCGGCCGCCGAGCCCGACGAGCGCGACCCGGTGGCCGTCCGCGTGCACCTGGGCGGCGAGCGCCACCGGGCCCGTCTCGTCCACGGACAGCCGGTGCGAGGGGCGGCCCTGCGAGCCGGCCCCCGCGCCGGGCCGCGAGTCCACCGTGATCAGTCCGAGGGCTTCGAGTTCCGCGGCGACCGCGCCCGCGGTGGCGCGGGTGACACCGAGTTCGGAGGTGAGGACGGCACGGGTGGGCGCACGGCCGGTGTGCACGAGTTCCAGCGCGGGGCCGAGCGCGCTCCTGCCGCGTTCGAGCCGCGTCCGGGTCGGGGTCGCCTTGCCGTTCATGGGGCGAGTCTCCCATGATCCGCCGGGGCGTCAGTTCCCTTGTCACCTTCCCCGGAGGTCCCTATGCTGATTTTGTGCCGGAAATAAACAAACCGGCGGCGCACGCCGCTCCACCCGCCCCGGGTGCCTCCGGGCCGGCCGCCCGCGCGGACGGGGCCGCCCGGCGCCACCTCGCCGTGCTGCGGGTGGCCGTGACCCTCTTCTTCGGCCTCGACGGCTTCGTCTTCGCGGGCTGGGTGGTGCGCATCCCCGCGGTGAAGGCGCAGACGAACGCCTCGGCGAGCGCACTCGGCCTGGCCCTGCTCGGGGTGTCGGCGGGCGCGGTGGTGACGATGGTGGTCACGGGCCGGCTGTGCCGGATCTTCGGCGCGCGGCCGGTGACGGTCGGCTGCGCGACTCTCCTCTCCCTCTCCGTCGCACTGCCCGCGCACACCCACTCAGCGCTCTCCCTCGGCCTGGTCCTGGTGGTCTTCGGCATCGGCTACGGCGGGCAGAACGTCGCGATGAACGCGGTGGCCGTGGACCTGGTCGCGGCGCTGCGGCGGCCCGTCATCTCCAGCTTCCACGCGGTCTACAGCCTCGGCGGCATGCTCGGCGCCGCGCTGGGCGGGCTCGTCGCGAGCCGCCTCTCCCCCGCCGTGCACCTCGGCGCGCTCGCCGCGGTCGGCCTGGTGACGACGGCGGTCGTCGCGCCGTTCCTGCTGCGCGGCCCGGAGCCCACCCCACCGGAGCCCGCGCGGCAGCCGGGATCCGGGACGCCCGGCGCCGCGCGCACGGGGTCAGGCCGGGGGCCGGGCACGGCGGCGCGGGCCGGGGCGGGCGGCGCCGTGGCACTGTTCGGCGTGATCGCCTGCTGCACGGCGTACGGGGAGGGGTCGATGGCCGACTGGAGCGCGCTGCACCTGTCGCAGGACCTGGGCGCAGCGCCCGGCGTCGCGGCGCTCGGCTACTCGGCCTTCGCGCTCGCCATGACGCTCGGCAGACTGTCGGGGACCGCGGTGCAGGAGCGTTTCGGGCAGACGGGCGTGCTCGTCGTCGGCGGCCTCACCGCGGCCGCCGGGATGCTGGTGGGCGCGCTCGCGCCCACCACCTGGCTGGTGTTCGCGGGGTTCGTGGTGATGGGGCTCGGGCTCGCCAACATCTTCCCCGTCGCCATCGGGCGGGCGGGCGCGCTCGCGGGCCCGAACGGTGTCGCCCTCGCCTCGACCTTCGGGTACGGCGGCATGCTGATCGGCCCTCCCGCCATCGGCTTCCTGGCGGACTGGCTTTCGATGCCCGTCGCCCTGACCACGGTCAGCCTCCTCGCGGCGCTCGCCGCGCTCCTCGGCCACGTGGCGCGCGGCGCGGGCGCGCGGGAGCCGTCGGGCACCTGAGCGGCTGGCGCGGGGGTGTCGAGCAGCGCGGACCCCGTCCCGGCCTGCACCTTGATCACGGGGACCGAGTGGGCGAGCACGTCGTGCGGCTGCTGAGCGACGCGCCGCCGTTCCTCGTCCCGCCCAGGCGCCTCGGCCGCGGCCCGGTTCCCGCGTTCGCGCCCACGGCTCGCGGCGCGCGCGCAGCAGCTCGTCGGCGGCGGGCAGCACGAGGATCCACGCGGCCACCGCGGTCTCGCCGAGCCGCCCGCGGAGCGGTCGGCGTGCGGCGGCCCGGCGCCCGGCGCCCGGCGCCCGGCGCACTCCTCCGTGCTCCCCGGGGGCACGCCCCCCGCAGACCACCGCCCGCACCGCGACCCGGCCGCCCCGCGCCGGGCAGCAGCCGGGCGCCCCCTCCCCGGTACCCACGGCGAGGGAGCTCAGGTATGTGCAGGGCCCGGCGGTGTGCGCGGTCGCCCGCCGGGCTGCGCCGGTCCCCCCGGCACGCACGGGCCGTGGGCGTACCACGGCGCCTCCGGGCGGCGCGGACCGTGCCCAGGGCGCCGGGCGGCGCGGGCGCGGCCGGCGGGGCGCCGGCGCGCGGGGTCACTCAGGCGAGCCGGCCCTGCGGTGTTCCGCCTCGTGGACGCCGATCACCCCGGCGTCGCCGTCGCCGGGCTCGGGCGGTACGACGGCGTCCGTGGTGCTCCCCGACTCCTGCCGCCGGTCGAGGAGGTTGAGGGCGCGGCGCGCGAGCGGATGGGTCCTGACGAGACCGGCCAGCGTGGTCGAGCCGCGCACGACGTCCGCGAAAGCGTTCCAGGCAGGCCGCAGTGAGGTGACCGCGCCGTGGATCACGGCGGGACGGCGCGCGAAGACGGACAGCATCCGCCGCCCGACCGCCATCTCGACACCGAGCCCCGCCTTGATGGCGAAGGCGTAGTTGAGCGCCTGCCGGCGCGCGTCGACCGCGTCGTGGGCCTCCGCGATCCGCACGGCCCACTCCCCCGCGAGGCGGCCGGAGCGCAGCGCGAAGGAGATGCCCTCCCGGGTCCACGGCTCCAGCAGCCCGGCGGCGTCGCCGCAGACCAGGACCCGGCCGCGGGAGAGCGGTGAGTCGTCGGTACGGCACCGGGTCAGGTGGCCGGAGGAGACCGCGGGCTCGAACCCGGCGAGCCCGAGCCTGGCCACGAAGTCCTCCAGATACCGCTTGGTGGCGGCGCCCTCGCCGCGCGCCGAGATCACACCGACCGTCAGCGTGTCGCCCTTGGGGAAGACCCAGCCGTAACTGCCGGGCAGCGGCCCCCAGTCGAGGTGGATGCGGCCCTTCCAGTCCTCCGCGACCGTGGGCGGCACCGGGATCTCGGACTCCAGCCCCAGGTCGACCTGGTCGAGCTTCACACCGACGTGCGCGCCTATCCGGCTCGCGCTGCCGTCAGCGCCGACCACCGCGTGGGCGAGTACGGTCTCGCCGTCCGCGAGGACCACCGCGACCGTGCGCCGGTCGGGCACGGCGGGGCCGTGCTGCTCGACACGGGAGACCGTGGCCCCCGTGCGCAGGACGGCGCCCGCCTTCTGGGCGTACTCGACGAGGCTCGCGTCGAACTCGGGCCGGTTGATGAGGCCGAACAGCATCCGCTTGGAGCGGCGGGTCCTGGTCAGCCTGCCGTTCAGCGAGAACGTCACCGCGCTGACCCGGTCCTTGAACGACAGTTCGAAGCCGGGAGGCAGGGCGTCGCGCGAAGGTCCGATGATTCCGCCGCCACAGGTCTTGTAGCGGGGAAGCTCCGCCTTCTCCAGGAGCAGCACCCGGCGGCCGGCGACCGCGGCGGCGTACGCCGCGGAGGCTCCGGCGGGTCCTGCGCCGACCACGACGACATCCCACACCGGCTCGTCGCTTCCCAGGCCGGCGTCTGCGTTATCGCTGCTCACGGTGTGCTTCTGCTCCCGACTCGGCGTGTTGCTCTGTTGTCGAACGGCATCCTACGGCGCGGGGTCTCCTGCCCCGCTGTGGGAGGATCATCCTGCCATCGGCCCATGTGAACGGACCGCAGCCACCAGTACAACGTGCCATCTCCCAGGAGCGTGCCCATGACCACGGTTCGGATGCCGGACCACGACCCCCTCGCACACACGGTCGCCTCCCTCATGCCGAGGGCGAAGACGGAACTGGCGGAACTGGTCGCGTTCGCCTCGGTCGCCGACCCCGCCCAGTACCCCAGGAGCGAGTGCGAGGCCGCGGCCGGCTGGATCGCGGACGCGCTGCGCGCCGAGGGCTTCGAGGACGTGGCGCTGCTCGACACGCCGGACGGCACCCAGTCGGTGTACGGCAGGCTCGCCGGGCCCGAGGGCGCGCCGACCGTGCTGCTGTACGCGCACTATGACGTGCAGCCGCCGCTGGACGAGGCGGCGTGGGTGTCGCCGCCGTTCGAGCTGACGGAGCGGGACGGGCGCTGGTACGGGCGCGGCGCGGCCGACTGCAAGGGCGGCGTGCTGATGCACCTGCTCGCACTCCGCGCGCTCAAGGCGGACGGCGGCGTGCCGGTGACGGTGAAGTTCATCGCGGAGGGCTCGGAGGAGCAGGGCACGAGCGGGCTCGAGGAGTACGCGGAGGCACACCCCGGTCTCCTCGCCGCCGACGCCGTCGTGATCGGCGACACCGGCAACTTCCGCGCCGGAGTGCCCACGGTCACCTCCACTCTGCGGGGCATGGCCATGCTGGCCGTCCGCGTCGACACGCTGGCGGGCAACCTGCACTCGGGCCAGTTCGGCGGTGCGGCGCCGGACGCGCTCGCCGCGCTCGTGCGGGTGCTCGACTCGCTGCGCGCCGAGGACGGCTCGACCACCGTCGACGGGCTCGCGGCGGACGCGGTCTGGCAGGGCGTCACGTACGAGGAGGACGACTTCAGGTCCGACGCGGGGGTGCTCGACGGCGTGGGGCTGATCGGCTCCGGCTCGGTCGGCGACCGGATCTGGGCGCGGCCCGCGATCACGGTCCTCGGCATCGACTGCCCGCCGGTGGTCGGCGCCACGCCGTCCGTCCAGGCCACCGCGCGCGCCCTGCTGAGCCTGCGGGTGCCGCCCGGCCAGGACGCCGTCGAGGCGAAGAAGCTGCTGGCGGCGCACATCGAGCGGCATGTGCCGTGGGGCGCGCGGGTCGAGATCGAGGACATGGGACAGGGCCAGGCGTTCCGCGCGGACACGTCGAGCGCCGCGTACGGCGCGATGGCCGAGGCGATGGCGGTGGCCTACCCGGGCGAGGAGATGCAGACGGCGGGCCAGGGAGGTTCGATCCCCCTGACCAACACCCTCGCGGGCCTGTACCCCGAGGCGGAGATCCTGCTCATCGGCCTGAGCGAGCCGGAGGCGCGCATCCACGCCGTCAACGAGAGCGTCGACCCCGAGGAGCTCCGCCGCCTCTCCGTCGCCGAGGCCCACTTCCTCCGCAACTACGCGGCCGCTCGCCACGCCTGACCCCCGGCTCCCCGCCCCGGCCGACGGCCGGCGCGGCCCGCGCCCACGCCCCCGGCCGCCGCCCGCCCCACGGCACCCGGCGGCGGACGGCCGGGCGGCCGCAGCAAGGCGCTCCTTCGAGTCCCCGACCGGTGATGCTGTCGGGGAAGCCGGTCAGGACCGGGCCCCGTACGGATGTCCGCACCAGGTGCTCCGCCCGTCCGGGCACTGGCTCAGGAGCAGCCGCTCACACCGACCGGCCAGGCCCGCGCGGCACTCTCCGCGACCTGGTCGAAGCGCCGGTCGGAAAGGGCGTGCCCCAGGCCTCCCTCGACGGCGAGGGTGGCCACACCGTGTGCGAGCGACCGGAGTTCAGCGGCCCGGCCGGTCACCGACGACCGTCTGTCCGTGAACTACGGCCCGAGCGCCGCTTCGAGTCGCTCCTGGATGCGGTTGGCCTGCCGCGTCAGGTCATCGTGCGCGGACTTGTCGAAGCCGCCAGCGAACATCACCTCGAAGCGGGCCGGGTCCTCCTGCGCGAACCGCAGGTACGCCACCGCGATCTGCGCCGTCCAGTCACCGAAGGCCGGGGCGCAGGGAAGCTCGGCGAACCTGCTCTCCAGATCGCGGAAGCCCGCCGGCGCCGCCGCGGCAAGCATGGCGTCCCTGTCGGCGAAGTGCCGGTACGGGGCGGAGATGGGCACGCCGACGCGCCGCGCGGCCTCGGACGCGCTGAAACCGCGCGCCCCGCGCTCGCGCGCGAGCTCCACGGTCGCCCGGAGCAGCGCCCGGCGGAGATCGCCATGGTGGTAGCCGCGCTTGTCTGCCGTCACAGAGCCGCCTCGCCCATGTAGCACTCCCTCACATCGCCATCCCACGACGACGTGAGAGGTTCATACATTCCGGCTCCGCCCCTGCGCCGCCCCGCCCGCGCGGTGATGCCTTCGCGCGTCACCGCACGGTGAGGGAGATGCCCGTGCAGTACGCAGGAACGACCGGGCTCGTCACCGGAGCAAGCTCCGGTCTCGGCGCCGAGTCCGCCCGGCGTCTCGCACGACGCGGCGCGGACGTCGTCCTGGTCGCGCGGCGCCCTGAGGCCCTCGACTCCCTCGCGGCCGACATCCGTGCGGCGACCGGGCGCACCGTGCGCACCGTGCCCTTCGGCCTCGCCACGGAGCGGAGCGGCTACCGGCTCGCCGACCGCGTCGCCGGGGCCGGGGACCGACGCGCGGTCGTACGGACCACGTCCCGGCTCTCCGGGCGACGGCGCCCGCCCCGTGCGGCGACGCGGGCGGACCGGGGCGGACCGGGGCGGGCCCGGAGGCCGGGGCCGGAGGCCGGGACCGGAGGCCGGGACCGGAGGCCGGGACCGGAGGCCGGGACCGGAGGCTGGGAAGTTGGCACGCGCCCCGCGCTCAGCCGACCGGTACCCCCGCCTCCAGGTTGAGCACCGCGCCCCGCTCCCGGGCCCGCAGCGCCCAGCGGAGGCGGGCGAAGCGGACGGGGGGCAGCAGGTCCGCCGCCTCAGCCTCCGTGACGAAGCGCCAGTCCCGCAGCTCCGAGCCCGGCAGCAGGATGCGCGCCGCGGCGGGCAGCAGGCCGCCGTCGAACAGCAGGCGCAGGCCGCCGTAGCGCGGCGGGTCAGGCGGCTCCCAGTCCACCACCAGCAGCCGCGGCACCTCGGCGAGTTCGACGCCGGTCTCCTCCGCGACCTCGCGGATGCCGGCCCGCGCCGGCGCCTCCCCGCGCTCCACGACGCCGCCGGGGAACTCCCAGCCCGGCTTGTACGTCGGGTCGACGAGCAGCACCCGCCCCGCCTCGTCGAACAGCAGCACGCCGGCCGCGAGGGTCTCCCCGGTCGGCTCCGGCGTCATCACGATGTCGCGCACGGGCGCCGCGCCGCTGTGCACGGCGTCCGCCAGCAGCGCGGCCACCTGGCGCGGGGCGAGACCTGTGGTGTCGAGGACGTGCGCGTCCTGCCGCAGCCAGCCGTCCAGGGCCGCGCGGTACGCCGCGAGGTGCGCGGAGCACCAGCCGTCGGTGCGCTCCGCGACGCCCGGTTCGCCGAGGCCGTCCCCGCGCTCCGCGAGCCGCTCCCGCAGGATCGTTTCGTCAGTTGTCAGGAGCACATGCCGAACGGGTATGCGACGCGCCGCGAGCGCGCCGAACATCTCGTCGCGGTGGTCCTGCGCCAGCAGGGTCGCCGGAACCACGAGGACACCGCCGACCTCGGCGAGGAGCGCGGCCGCCGTGTCCACCACCAGCCGCCGCCACATCGGGAGGTCCCGGTAGTCGTCGACCTCGGCGAGCCGCTGCTTGGGGAGCAGCCGTCCGACTTCCTCGCCGACCAGCCCGGGGTCGTACAGGGTGCTGTTCGGGATCAGGTCGACCAGCTCGCGCGCCACAGCGGTCTTGCCCGCTCCGAACGCGCCGTTGATCCATACGATCACGGATCGATCCCCCTTTTTCCTCAGCCCGTTGCCCGCTGTTCGAGGCCCAGCGGATTCCCCTCAACTACCTGCCACGGAAACCCTTGGCCCGAACCTCACGCACCAACGCGCACCGTAACGCTTCGGCCTGAAGCGTCGTTGGATACCGATGTGACAAGTGTGACAAGGGCGCGCACGGCCCCGAGAACGGTGCTCCAGAGGTTTCCCGCAGGCGGTCCGCGCGGCAGCAGACCCGCCGAGGAGTTCGCCCGCGCGCGGCGCGCCGAGGGCACACCCGCCGAGGTCGTGATGAACCTCGACCAGGACGTCTTCCTCGTCGTGGTGGGGCGGCACGCCGGTCGCGCCCCCGGAGCGGACGCGTGAGAGCCGCCCCGGCGGCCGGCGGGCCCGCCGCGCTCGTGCTCCTGCTCACCGGGACCGCGCTGTCGGCCGCCACCGCGCCCGCGGCAGCCGACAGCAGCGCGTGCACTCACGACTTCTCGGGCCCGCAGGTCTGCATCCGGCTCGAGGGCCGGGGCGCGACCAACTCCGTCACCGGTATCTGGACCAACCCGCCCGCCTCACTCGCGGCCCGTACGGTCTCCCTCTTCCTGGACGGCAGGCTCGTGTCGACCGCGACCGCCACCCGCTCGGGCCGCGCCCTCACCCATACCTGGCCGAGCAGCGACCTGGGCAGCGGTACGCGGGTCTGCGTCACCTTCCAGGGCAGCGCCAGGTCCGCCTGCCAGACCACGGGCTGACGCCCCGCGGGCGCCGTGCCGGGCGGGCCGCGGTCAGCCGACCACCGCGGCGTCGTCGTCCCTGCTGCTGCCGAGGCCGGTGGCCGCCGCGGCACCCACCAGGCCCGCGTCGGTGCCCGTCGTCGCCGGCACGACCTCGATGCCCTGGACGAACGAGAGCGTCGCGTAGTCGCGGAGCCTGCGGCGCAGCGGGCCGAACAGCACCTCGCCCGCCCTGCCCACTCCGCCGCCGATCACCACGATGTCGATCTCGACCAGCGTGGCGGTGGCGGCGATGCCCGCGGCGAGCGCCTGGGCCGCGCGCTCGAACGCGGCGGTCGCGACCGGGTCGCCCCCGGCCGCGGCGGCGGCCCCCGCCGCCGCGGTGGCGTCGCCGTCGGCACCGGGCCGCCACCCCGCGCCGGCCGCCCAGCGGGCGATGTTCGGGCCGCTCGCGATCCGCTCCACGCAGCCCCTGCTGCCGCACGGGCACAGGTCGCCGTCGAGGTCCACGCTGATGTGCCCGATGTGGCCCGCGTTGCCGGTGGGCCCCGGGTGCAGCGAGCCGCCGAGCACGAGTCCGCCGCCGACGCCGGTGGACACCACCATGCACAGCGCGTTGTCGTGGCCGCGCGCGGCGCCCTGCCAGTGCTCCGCGGCGGCGATCGCGACCCCGTCGCCCACCAGGGTCACCGGCAGGCCGCCTGTCACCGCGCGTACCCGCTCCACCAGCGGGAAGCCGCGCCACCCCGGGACGTTGACGGGGCTGACGGTGCCCGCGGTCGCGTCCACGGGTCCCGCGCTTCCGATACCGACCGCCACGGCCCCGCCCCAGAGCGGGTCGGCCGTGAGCTCGCCGAAGACCTCCTCGACCGCGCCCATGATCAGCTCGCCGTCCTCCGTGGCCGGGGTCGGGCGCTGCGCCCGCGCGAGGATGCCGCCCTTTCCGTCCACCAACGCGCCGGCGATCTTGGTGCCGCCGATGTCGAGAGCGGCGACGTAGTCGGTATGCATCGGTGTGTGGTCTCCAGGGTCGGTACCGTCCCGCTCTGCGCGGGGCGCGGAGGCGGACCTGCTGCTCAGGGGAACAGTCTCCCGTCACCTGACAACGTTGTCCAGGGCCTATGCTCGTCGCCACAGCCGTTCAAGGCAAACCGACCCGACGACAGGACTGCGCACTGTGGCCGAATCCTCCCGCCGCCTCCGTCCGGAACCGCGCTACGGCACCAGGCCCACCATGAAGGACGTGGCCGCGCGCGCCGGTGTGGGGCTCAAGACGGTGTCCCGCGTCGTCAACGGGGAGCCCGGGGTCACGCCCGACACCGAGCGGCGGGTGCAGGAGGCCATCGAGGCGCTGGGCTTCCGGCGCAACGACTCGGCGCGGGTGCTGCGCAAGGGCCGAACCGCGTCCATCGGGCTGGTGATCGAGGACCTGGCCGACCCCTTCTACGGGCCGCTGAACCGCGCGGTCGAGGAGGTCGCGCGGGCGCATGGCGCGCTGCTGATCAACGGTTCGAGCGCCGAGGACCCCGAGCGCGAGCAGGAGCTGGTGCTCGCGCTGTGCGCCCGCCGGGTGGACGGTCTGATCGTGGTGCCCGCGGGGCACGACCACCGCTACCTGGAGCCGGAGATCAAGGCGGGCGTCGCCACGGTGTTCGTGGACCGGCCCGCGGGCCGGATCGACGCGGACGCGGTGCTGTCCGACAGCTTCGGCGGGGCGCGCGCCGGCACGGCCCACCTGGTGGCGCACGGGCACCGCCGCGTCGGCTTCATCGGCGACCAGTCCGTGATCCACACCGCGGCGGAGCGGCTGCGCGGCTACCGGGCCGCGATGGCGGACGCCGGGCTCGTCATCGAGCCCGGCTGGATCTCGCTGGGCACCACCGACCCCGACCGGGTCAGGGAGGCGGTCGCGGCGATGCTCGACGCGCCCGACCCGGTCACGGCGATCTTCGCGGGCAACAACCGCGTCTCGGTGACGGTGGTACGCGTCCTCGCGGGCCGCGCCCGCCCGGTGGCCCTCGTCGGCTTCGACGACATCGAGCTCGCGGACCTGCTCGACCCCGGCGTGACGGTGGTCGCGCAGGACGCGGCCACGCTCGGCCGCACCGCGGCGGAACGGCTGTTCCAGCGGCTGGACGGCGCGGCCGACGCACCGGAGAGGGTGGTGCTGCCCACCCGGCTGATCACCCGCGGCTCCGGCGAGCTGCCCCCCGCGCACTGAGCGCCCGCAGGACCGCGGGGCCCCTCACGCCGAGGTGGTCAGGTCCGCGCGCCGGGGCGCGGCGTACACGGTGAGGGCGGCCCTGTCGAGCCCGGTGAGGGCGGTGACCTCGGCGATGTCGAGGGCGCCGCAGTCGATGCCCCTGAGCAGGTAGCCGCTGAGCGCCTTCGCGGTGGCGGGCTCGTCGAGGACGCCGCCGGTGGCGCGGGCCGCGTAGGTGGCAAGACGCTCGGCCGCGGCGGGCAGGCCCTCGCGGTAGAAGGCGTAGACCGCCGCGTAGCGGGTGGGCAGGTGGCCGGGGTGCATGTCCCATCCCTGGTAGTAGGCGCGGGCCAGGGCGCGCCTGGTCAGCCCGTAGTGCAGCCGCCAGGCCTCGTGGACCTGGGCGCGGGTGCCGACCGGCAGCACGTTGGTGGAGCCGTCGCAGACCCGCACGCCGGTGCCCGCCGCGGCCACCTGCATCACGGCCTTGGCGTGGTCGGCCGCCGGGTGGTCGCTGGACTGGTGGGCGGCGCTGACGCCGAGGCAGGCGCTGTAGTCGAAGGTGCCGTAGTGCAGGCCCGTGGCGCGACCGCCCGCGGCGTGGATCATGCGGGCGACGGCGGCGGTGCCGTCCGCGGCCAGGATGGACTGGCTGGTCTCGATCTGGATCTCGAAGCCGAGCCGGCCGGCGGGCAGGCCGTGGACCTCCTCGAAGGCACCGAGGACGCGCGCCATCGCCGCGACCTGCTCGGGGTAGGTGACCTTGGGCAGGGTGAGCACCAGCCCGTCCGGCAGGCCGCCGGCCGCGACGAGCCCGCTGAGGAAGATGTCGAGGGTGCGCAGGGCGCGGTCCCGCACGGGCGCCTCAAGGCACTTCATCCGGATGCCCGTCCAGGGCGCGGCCGTGCCGTCCGCGTACGCGGCGTGCACCAGGCGGGCGGCGCGCGCGGCGGCCTCGTCCTCCTCGGCGTCCCCGCGGTCGCCGTAGCCGTCCTCGAAGTCGATGCGCAGGTCCTCGACTGGTCCGCGGGCGAGCTTGGCGCGCACCCGGTCGTGCACGGGCTGCGCGAGGTCGTCCCCGAGGCCGAGCACCCGGGCGAACGCGCCCGCGTCCGGGGCGTGTTCGTCGAGCGCGGCGAGCGCTGCGGCGCCCCACTCCGCGAGGGTGTCCGCGGTGAGGGCGTCGGCGGGTACGTAGACGGTATGGACGGGCTGCCGGGTGCCGGGGTCGCCCGGGTAGCGGCGGGCCAGTTCGGCGTCGACGGGCGCGAGGGCGGCGCCGACCTGCGCGCGTACGGTCTCCGGAAGGCTGGTGACGACGTGCTCCGCCTGCTGTGCCATGGACCCACTCCCTGTGTCGAGCCGCCGCGCCCTCTTCAACATTCTGTTGAACAGCGCTCCGACCGTAACGGGCGGCACCTGGACCGTCAACGGTCCCCGGCCGCCCCGGGCACGCGAAGGGCCCGGGTGCACGCGGTGTACATGCCGCGCGTCCCGGGCCCTGCCGCCCGCCGTGCCGAGGTCAGCCCTTGCGGGCCTTGACCTCATCGGTCAGCTGCGGCACGACGTCGAACAGGTCGCCGACGACGCCGTAGTCGACCAGGTCGAAGATCGGCGCCTCGGCGTCCTTGTTGATGGCGACGATCGTCTTCGAGGTCTGCATGCCGGCCCTGTGCTGGATCGCACCGGAGATGCCGGAGGCGATGTAGAGCTGCGGGGAGACGGACTTGCCGGTCTGGCCCACCTGGTTGGAGTGCGGGTACCAGCCGGCGTCGACCGCGGCGCGCGAGGCGCCCACCGCGGCGCCGAGCGAGTCGGCGAGCGCCTCGATGACCGCGAAGTTCTCCGCGCCGTTGACGCCGCGTCCGCCGGAGACGACGATCGCGGCCTCGGTGAGCTCGGGGCGGCCCGTCGACTCGCGCGGCTCGCGGGAGACGACCTTGGTGCCCGCGGCCGCGTCGGAGAAGGAGACGGAGAGCGGCTCGGGCGTCCCGGCCGCGGCGGCCGGCTCGACCTGCGCCGAGTTGGGCTTCACGGTGATGACCGGAGCACCCTTGGTGACACGGGACTTGGTGCTGTACGCGGCGGCGAAGACGGACTGCGTGGCGACCGGGCCCTCGTCGCCGGCCTCCACGTCGACGGCGTCGGTGATCAGGCCGGAGCCGATGCGCACGGCGAGGCGCGCGGCGATCTCCTTGGCCTCGCCCGAGGAGGGCAGCAGCACGGCGGCGGGCGACACGCTGTCGTACGCGGCCTGGAGCGCGTCGACCTTCGGTACGACGAGGTAGTCGGCGAACTCCGGTGCGTCGGCGTGCAGTACGCGGACCGCGCCGTGCTCGCCGAGCGTGGCGGCGGTCGACTCGGCGCCGGCGCCGAGCGCGACGGCGACCGGCTCGCCGAGGCGCCTGGCCAGCGTCAGAAGTTCGAGGGTGGGCTTGCGGACGGCACCGTCCACGTGGTCGACATAGACGAGAACTTCAGCCATGGGACTGCTCTCCTGCGGATGTGGCGTACGGGGGCTGGGGCGTTGCCGCGGGGCGGCGGCTCAGATGAACTTCTGCTCCGCCAGGTAGGCGGCGAGCTGCTTGCCGCCCTCGCCCTCGTCCTTGACGATCGTGCCCTGGGTGCGCGCGGGCCGCTCGGCCACCGCGTCCACGGCGGTCCAGGCGCCGCCGAGGCCGACCTCGTCGGCGTCCAGGCCGAGGTCGCCCAGGTCGAGCGACTCGACCGGCTTCTTCTTCGCGGCCATGATGCCCTTGAAGGAGGGGTAACGCGCCTCGCCCGACTGGTCCGTGACGGACACGACGGCGGGCAGCGGGGCCTCCAGGCGCTCGGTGGCGGCGTCGCCGTCCCTGCGGCCCTTGACGGTGCCGTCCTCGACGGACACCTCGGAGAGCAGGGTGACCTGGGGGACGCCGAGGCGCTCCGCGAGCATCGCGGGCAGTACGCCCATGGTGCCGTCCGTGGAGGCCATGCCGCACACGACGAGGTCGTAGCCGGTCTTCTCGATCGCCTTGGCGAGGACCAGCGAGGTGCCGACCGCGTCGGTGCCGTGCAGGTCGTCGTCCTCGACGTGGACCGCCTTGTCCGCTCCCATCGAAAGGGCCTTGCGCAGCGCGTCCTTGGCGTCCTCGGGGCCGACCGTCAGGACGGTGATCTCGGCCTCGTCCGCCTCGTCGGCGATCTGGAGCGCCTGCTCGACGGCGTACTCGTCGAGCTCCGACAGGAGGCCGTCGGCCTCCTCGCGGTCGACGGTCAGGTCGTCGGCGAAGTTCCGGTCGCCGGCGGCGTCGGGCACGTACTTCACACAGACAACGATCCTCAAGCTCACGCCAGCTCCCTTGCACGTCTGTCCGTCGTCCTCAACGGGCTGCTCTTGGTTTGCATGCAAGCATATGCGCCCGTTGACGCCGTGGTTCGGCGCCCGCGACGGGCCGCCACGGCTAGATATTACTCGCCAGTACGGCCATGCTCTTCCACCTGCTGCCCGCTGAGCAAGCGCTTGTAACTGTGACCTCAGTCGCGTGCGGGGCCGAGGGCGTGGAAGCCGCCCTGGTGGTACAGGAGCGGGCGTCCCGCCCCGGCCGGGTCGCCCGTGACCGCCCGGGCGAGCACGATCCGGTGGTCGCCCGCCGGCACCCGCGCCTCGACGCGGCACACCAGCCAGGCCAGCACGCCGTCGAGCAGGGGGACGCCCTGCGGCCCCCTGGCCCAGGAGGTCGGCGGGCCGAACCGGTCGGCGCCGCTGCGCGCGAACCGCGCGGCGAGTTCCCGCTGGTGTTCGCCCAGGACGTGCACACCGACGTACTCGGCGTCGGCGAGCACAGGCCAGGACGAGGAGGTGGCGGACACGCCGAACGACACCATCGGCGGCTCGGCCGCCACCGAGGTGAGGGACGTCGCGGTGAACCCGACGGGTCCCGTGCCGTACGCCGTGATGACGGCGACGCCGGCCGCGTGGCGGCGGAAGACGGAGCGCAGCAGCTCGGGCGAGGCGGGCGCCTGCCCCGGGCGCGCGGTGCCGGCCTCGGGCGCCGTCACTTGACGGCCTCGCCGAGGGCGGCGATCACGTCGGCCTTGCGGGGCAGTCCCGCCGCCCTGCGCACGATGCGCCCTTGCGCGTCCAGCACCAGCACCGTCGGGGTGGACTGGACCCGCAGCGCGCGCACCAGGCCGAGATGGGCCTCGGCGTCGATCTCCACATGCGCGACGCCGCCGACCATGGAGGCCACCTCGCCGAGCGTGCGCCGGGTGGCGGCGCAGGGGCGGCAGAAGGCGCTGGAGAAGTGCACCAGGGTGGCCCGCTCCCCGAGGCCGGTACCGAGATCTGCGGCGCCGAGCCTGAGTACGCCGTGCTGCCCCTCCACCATGGCCTCCCACTCCGAGCCGTCGTCCGGCCGTCGTCGCGCGGAACCGGTCGCCCCGCACGGGGCATACCTACCCGCCCGGCAGGAGCGCGTGCGCGGCCTGCGATTATTCCGGGTGCGGGGCGCCCACGGGGCCGACGTGACGAGTATCTCCCGGCGCACGGCCGGTGAGGCTGGTCATGTCCCCGCGCATCGGGCACGATCGGCTCGACATGCCGAAGAAGAAGGGGTCCCCCCAGATGCCAGAGCTCGTCTATCGGCCGGTCATCGGCTTCGTGCGGTCGGTGTTCGCCGCGCTGGACATCAAGGTGGACGTGGACGGGTCGGAGAACATTCCGCGCACGGGCGGCGCCGTCCTCGTCAGCAACCACATCAGCTACCTGGACTTCGTCTTCGCCGGCCTGAGCGCCCTGCCGCAGAAGCGCCTGGTGCGCTTCATGGCCAAGGAGTCCGTCTTCCGGCACAGGGTCTCAGGCCCGCTGATGCGCGGCATGAAGCACATCCCCGTCGACCGCGACCGGGGCGAGAAGTCGTACGCGGACGCGCTGGCGTCGCTGCGCTCGGGCGAGGTCGTCGGGATCTTCCCGGAGTCGACCATCTCGCCGTCGTTCACGCTCAAGACGTTCAAGACCGGTGCCGTGCGGCTCGCCCAGGAGGCGGGGGTGCCGCTGGTCCCGATGGCGCTGTGGGGCTCGCAGCGGCTGTGGACCAAGGGCAGGCCGCGCAACTTCCGCCGCAGCCACATCCCGGTGACCGTGCGGGTCGGGGAGCGCGTGGAGGCGCCCGAGGGGCAGTACGCGGGCCCGATCACCCGCAGGCTGCGCGAGCGCGTGCAGGAGCTGCTGGAGGCGGCGCAGCGCGCCTACCCGGCCAGGCCGAGGGACGCCGCGGACTCCTGGTGGCTGCCTGCCCACCTCGGCGGCACGGCCCCGGCCCCGGCCGAGGCGCGCGAGGCGGGCGCCTGAGCCGCCGGGGTGCGGGGGCTCGGCCCGTTCTCCGCACCCCGGCGGGCCGTCCCGCGGGTCAGGCACCCGTCTCGCGGGCCATCTCCTCGGCGAGCGCCCTGACGAAGGAGTCGACGTCGTCCTCCGTGGTGTCGAAGGAGCACATCCAGCGCACCTCGCTGCGCGCCTCGTCCCAGAAGTAGAAGCGGAACTGCTTCTGGAGGCGGACCGCCACCTCGTGCGGGAGCCGTGCGAAGACGCCGTTGGCCTGCACCGGGTAGAGGATCTCCACGCCGTCGACCGCGCCCACGCCCTCGGCGAGGCGGCGCGCCATCGCGTTGCCGTGCCGGGCGCCGCGCAGCCACAGGTCGCCCGCCAGCAGCGCTTCGAGCTGGACCGAGACGAACCGCATCTTCGACGGGAGCTGGAGCGAGAGCTTGCGCAGGCGCTTCACCGCGCGGGCGGCGCCGGGGTTGAGCACGACGACGGCCTCACCGAAGACCATGCCGTTCTTGGTACCGCCGAAGGAGACCACGTCGACGCCCGCGTCGGTGGTGAACTCCCGTACCGGCACGGCGAGGGAGGCGGCCGCGTTGGCGATGCGGGCCCCGTCGAGGTGCACCGCCATCCCGTGCCCGTGGGCGTGCTCGCAGAGAGCCCTGATCTCGTCGGGCGTGTACAGCGTCCCGTACTCGGTGGACTGGGTGACCGAGACGACCTGCGGCATGGCCCGGTGCTCGTCGTCGAAGCCGAACGCCTGCCGGTCCACGAGCTCCGGGGTGAGCTTGCCGTCGGGCGTGGGGACCGTGAGGAGCTTGAGGGCGCCGACCCGCTCTGGCGCGCCGCCCTCGTCGGTGTTGATGTGGGCGCTCTCGGCGCAGATCACACCGCCCCACCGGTCCGCCATCGACTGGAGTGCGACGACGTTGGAGCCGGTGCCGTTGAAGACGGGGAACGTCTCGGCGGCGGGCCCGAAGTGGCCGCGTACGACGTCCTGGAGGTGGGCGGTGTACGCGTCCTCGCCGTAGGCGGTCTGGTGGCCGCCGTTGGCGAGGGCGAGCGCGGCGAGCACCTCGGGGTGCGCGCCCGCGTAGTTGTCGCTGGCGAAGCCGCGCACCGCGGGGTCGTGGTGGCGGCGGGCGTCGGTCTCACCCGCCGCCGCGGCGTTCAGGGTCGGTTCGGTTCCGGCGTCAGCCACAGACGGTGTCCATTCACTTCCTGTGCGGGCCGGTCCCAGAGTCCGGCGACGGCCTCGGCCAGGTCCCTGACGTCCGTGAAGCCCGCGAACTTCGCATCGGGGCGCTCGGCGCGCATCGCGTCGTGCACCAGTGCCTTGATCACCAGGATCGCAGCAGCCGCGCGGGGCTCGGCGTCGCCCCCCGCCTTCGCGGCCCTGCGGAAGGAGTCGCCGAGCGCCAGGGTCCAGGCCTCGGCGGCGGCCTTGGCGGCGCCGTAGACGGCGTTGCCCGCCGTCGGCCTGGTCGCGCCGGCGGCGCTGACCAGGACGAATCGCGCGTCGCCGCTGCGCAGCAGGGCGTCGTGGAAGGCGAGGCTGGTGTGCTGGAGGGTGCGGACGAGGAGCTTGTCGAGCAGGTTCCAGTCGGCGAGGTCGGTCTCGCCGAAGGTCTTGGCGCCGCGCCAGCCGCCGACGAGGTGGACGAGGCCGTGGACGGCGCCGTGCTCCCTCTCGGCCCGGTCGGCCCAGTCGCGGGCCGCGGCGGCGTCGAGGAGGTCGACCTGCTCGCCGGTGACGCGGGCGCTGCCCGCGTAGGCGGCGGCCTCGACGACCTCGCCGAGGCGCTCGCGGTCGGCGTCCGCGGCGAGGACCGTGGCACCCGCGGCGGCGAGCCGCAGCACGGTGGCGCGGCCCGCGGGGCCCGCGGCCCCCGCGACCGCCACCACCCTGCCGTCGAGGGAGCGCGGGGCGGGCGCGTCGACGCGCTCGGCCGGGGTGGCGCCGCCCTGGGCGGCCGGTGTGGTGTCGCTGGTCATTCCGCTCCCCTGATCTCGTCCGTACCGCCGGTCACCGTACGCGGCTCAGGCGGCGCGCGCCCGGTCGGCCGCGGCCCGCTCGGGCGAGGCCGCGGTGATGCCCTTCGTGGAGGCCACGACGTTCTTCAGCTTCTTGGCGAGGGCCTCGTAGAACATGCTCAGCGGGAACTCGTCGGGCAGCACGTCGTCGACGAGCTTGCGGGGCGGCTGCGTCAGGTCGAGGGCGTCGGGGCCCTTGTGCCAGCGCGAGCCCGGGTGCGGGGCGAGGTAGGTGGAGACGAGCTCGTAAGCGGCGAACCAGTGGACCAGCTTCGGGCGGTCGATGCCCGCGCGGTAGAGGTCCTCGATCTCGGTGCAGAGCTTCTTGGTGACCTCGGGGGCCCTGTCCCAGTCGATGCGCAGGGTGTTGTCCGTCCAGCGGACGACATCGTGCCGGTGCAGGTAGGCGAAGAGGAGCTGGCCACCGAGTCCGTCGTAGTTCTTCACGCGGGAGCCGGTGACGGGGAAGCGGAACAGCCGGTCGAAGAGGATCGCGATCTGCACGTCGCGGCCCTGCGGCAGGCCCTCGGCCTCCAGGGCGACCGCCTCGCGGAAGGCGTTGAGGTCGCAGCGCAACTCCTCAAGGCCGTACATCCAGAACGGCTGGCGCTGCTTGATCATGAACGGGTCGAACGGCAGGTCGCCGTGGCTGTGCGTGCGGTCGTGGACCATGTCCCACAGGACGAACGCCTCCATGCAGCGCTCCTGGTCGTCCAGCATGGCGCGCACGTCGTCCGGCAGGTCGATGGAGAGCAGGTCGACGGCGGCGGCCGAGACGCGCCGGAAGCGCGCGGCCTCGCGGTCGCAGAAGATGCCGCCCCAGCTGAACCGTTCCGGCACCTCCCGCACGGCGATGGTCTCGGGGAAGAAGACCGCGGAGTTGGTGTCGTAGCCGGAGGTGAAGCCCTCGAAGGTGATGCCGCAGAAGAGGGGGTTGTCGTAGCGAGTGCGCTCCAGCTCGGCCAGCCAGTCGGGCCAGACCATGCGCAGGACGACCGCTTCGAGGTTGCGGTCGGGGTTGCCGTTCTGCGTGTACATGGGGAAGACGGCGAGGTGCTGGAGCCCGTCCACGCGGTGCGCGGCGGGCTGGAAGGCCAGCAGCGAATCCAGGAAGTCCGGCACGCCGAAACCACTCTCCGCCCATGCGCGCAGGTCGGCGACGAGGGCCCGGTGGTAGGCCGCATCGTGCGGCAGGAGCGGCGAGAGCCGCTCGACGGCGGCGGTGACGCGGTCGAGGGCCGCGCGTGCGGCCTGTCCGGTGGGGGCGGAATCGGCGTCGAAGTCGATGGAACCGTCAGGGGACTGCCAGGGCCTGATCTCCTCGACGGCACCCTTGAGCTCGGCCCACGCCGGGTGGTCGACCACCTTCGGGGCGTCGGATGTGGCCGTCTCGGCGGCACCCTGCACAAGAATTTCCGTCATGACACTTCCTCCACGGGAGAACCTCGCGTCAAGACACCGTATAAGCGAACGGTTCTCCACCACAAGGCGAGGCCGCCGGATTGTCCTGCCCAACCCCCTGATCGCCGTGGAATGTCCTGTCCCGAGCGGCGTACGGGCTTGCATCCGCAGCCGCGCGGGCCGCGTCGGCCCCGGCCTGTGTCTGCCCGTTAGGCTGCCGGTCACGCGGCCCGGGCGCCGGGCCCGGGCGCCGCCGGACGGAAGAAGAGAGCCTTGACGTTTCCCACCATTGGCCACCGCGGTGTGATGGGGGCCGAGCCCGAGAACACCCTGCGGTCGTTCCTGCGCGCCGAGCGCGTGGGCATGGACGCGATCGAGCTCGACCTCCACCTGAGCAAGGACGGCGCGCTCGTCGTCATGCACGACACGGAGGTGGACAGGACGACGGACGGCAGCGGCTCCATCGCCGAGCTCACCCTCGCCGAGCTGAAGGAACTGGACGCGGGCGGGGGCGAGCGGGTGCCGGTGTTCGAGGAGGTGCTCGACGCGGTCTCCTCCCCCCTCCAGGCCGAGATCAAGGACGCGGCCGCGGCACGGGCGCTCGCCGCCGTGATGCACGAGCGCTCGCTGGTGGAGCGGGTCGAGGTGTCGTCGTTCCACGACGAGGCGGTCGCCGAGATCGCGCGCCTCGTACCGGGGGTGCGCACCGTACTGATCGCCAGCCGGTGGGGCGGCGACGTGCTCGACCGGGCCAAGGCGGTCGGCGCGGCGACCGTCGCGCTCAACATCCGCAGGCTGACGCTGGAGACGGTGGAGCGCGCGCACGCCGAAGGGCTCAAGGTCCTCGGCTGGGTGGTCAACACCGAGGATCACCTGCGGCTCGCGCGGGCCCTGCGTATCGACGGGGTCACCACGGACCGGCCGGAGATCCGCGAGGCGACCCGGGCCGAGGGCTGACCCGTCCGCTTCCGGGGCGCGGCGCGGACCGCGCCCCGCAAGCGGGTCAGCGCGCGGCGCCCGCGTCCGCCGCCTCGGCGCCGCCGGCCGCGGCCCCGCAGGCGAGCGGCTTGACCAGCAGCTCGAACTCCAGGTCGTCCCTGGTGGGCAGGCCGAACCGCTCGTCGCCGTACGGGAAGGGCGTCTTGGCGCCCGTACGCCGGTAGCCGCACCGCTCGTACCAGGCGATCAGCTCCTTCCGCACGGTGATGACGGTCATCTGCATCTCGCGCGCGCCGAGTTCCTCGCGGGCGAGGCGCTCGACCTCGGCGATGACCCGGCGGCCGAGCCCGCCGCCCTGGAGGCCTGGGCGCACGGCGAACATCCCGAAGTAGGCGGCGCCGTCCCCCCGTTCCTCCAGCTGGCAGCAGGCGACGAGCGCGCCGTCCCGCTCCACCACGATCAGCCTGCTGGACGCGGCCTCGACGACCTCGAGCACGCCCTGCCTGTCGGTGCGCTGCCCGTCCAGGATGTCCGCCTCGCTGGTCCAGCCCGCCCGGCTCGACTCGCCCCGGTAGGCCGACTCCACCAGGGCGACGACCGCGTCCACGTCGTCAGGGGTGGCGTCGCGGTAGGTGAGCGGTCCTGGCTGGGGCTGCATGGCGCGGGAGTCCTTCCTGCGGCGGTACGGGGATCGTCCGAGCCTAACGCGGGCTCCGCGCGGCCCCGCGGGCGGCGGGGGTCACACCCCGCGCCGGGCGGCGGTGCACCTCTCCACCCGGTACCGGGTCCGCTCCAGTACCGGGTCCGCTCCAGATAGGCGGTGGTGGCCGCGGCACCGCTCCTGCCGCAGGCGCCCTCGTACGTCCGGTACGTGACGGGGCTGGTGGGCGGGGTGCCGGTGGCGGGCTCGAGCTGGCTGCCCTCGTGCCACTCGTTGAACGAGGTGATACTGACCCACGCCGGGGCCGCGCCGCCGTCGCCGCTCGTGATGGCGTGCTGCCACACCGTGCCGTACGTCGTGCCGTCCGCGCGCTCGACGGTCGGCGTGGTGTTGCCGGGGACGGCCGCGCGCGGCGGCTGCGGCGGGTCGAGGTCGAGCCGTCGGTGCTCAGCGCGCAGGCGGCCGCCGTGGGCGCGGCCTCGACGATCTTCCACGCGACGTTCGCCCCTCGCCTGCGGGGCCGCTAGGGAGTGCCGGTGACGTCGCGTCGTCCGCCCGGAGGGCGGGCCTCGCGGCGTCCGGTGTGTGCGCCCTCCGCCGCGCCGGGGGCGGAGGGCGCACGGCGGCGTCAGGCGACCGGCGGGGTGGGGCGGGTGGCGGTCAGGCCGATCTGCTTCTTCAGCATGCGGCCGCCGTCGCCGGTGAGCCGCAGGTAGTAGTCGGAGGAGCAGGCGGTGCCGTCCTCGTCCAGTGCGTAGATGCCGGAACCCGAGGGCACCGCCGCCGCGTTGGCCGCTGTCTTGGCGATCTGGTTGCCCTCGTTGAACTCGTCGTACATGGAGATGTAGATGCCCTGCACACCGAGGCGGCACATGTTGTAGAACTGCCGCCACATGAAGTCGCCGTGGGCGCGCTGGCGTTCCTGGAGGTCGCCGGGGAGCACACAGGGCTGGTAGTCGATGCCGTGGGACTGGCAGTCCGCGAGGTCCTGGGTCTGGACGTTGGCGTAGAAGTTGTCCACGTCGGCGATGGAGCCGATCCGCCCGACCATCCACGGCGAGATCATGTGGAGGGCGTGGTAGACGTCCAGGAACCCGGCACGCGAGTCGTCGGAGTTGGTGCGCCAGTGCGTGGGCACGCCGCCGATCACGTAACAGCCCTGCCCCTTGAACCAGTTGATGACGTCGAGGCAGGCGTCCGCGCTGAAGTCGTGGTTGCCGTCGTTGAACCCGAAGCCCCAGACGCAGACCACCGGCCTGCCGTTCTGCGTGGCGTACGCGGAGGACGCCGTGTGGGCCTTCATCTTGCCCGTCCAGTCCGCCTTGATCTCGGACTGCATGTTCGTCCAGCCGCTCACGTCGTACATGATGTAGAACTTCCGGCCGTGGCCCTCGGCCGCCTGGCGCACCTTCTGCGCCATGCCGTCGCGGGTGGGGCCCTCGGGGCTGTTGGGGTTGAAGCGCTGGAGGGCGGCCGTGTCGATGCCGTTCTGCTGCATCCACAGGAAGTGGGTGTCGACGGTCTGCTGGTCCCAGGAGGAGAACAGCTTCGCGGGGCCGCCGCCGTTCAGGTCCGCGTACGCCGTCTGATACGTACGGCTGAATTCACTCACGTCCGGCCAGGACTTGATGGTGGTATTGCTGGGCGACGGAGCCTGTCCGCCGTTCTGGCTGTAGTGCCACCAGCTGTTGATCGGAGCGCCGTCGCCGATACAGGCGAACCATCCCTGATAGCCGACGGATATCTTTCCGACCACGTCGCCTGGGCCTGAGGCGGCGGGGACCGCGCGGGCGCGGGGCGCCGCGCCCGCGGTGGCCTGCTGGGCGGCACCGAGGCCGAGGGCCGCGGTCGCGCCGAGCGCCGAGGTGATGACGTGCCGTCGTGAAATGGTCACCGAGGTGCTCCTCCGGTCGAATTCTGCCAGTCACTGCGAATAACCGGGGAAGTGGGGAGGTTCAGGCGGTGGCAGCCCGCCCGGCTTCCACGGGGACGCCCGTGCAACGTAGTCGGGCCGGGCCCTGGGCCACAAGACGCAGGAACGGGGCGGAATCGGCCGGGAATTCGCCGGACTGTCAGTCCAATTCTTTGACGCTTTCCGTTTGTTGCGGAATGCTCTGCCGGCGGGCGGCCGTCTCCCGGCACTGCCGCGGGCGACGGGTCCGCGCTCCCCGGTGCGGGCCGGTGCCCGGCCGCGCGGCGGCATGCCGCGCGCTCCTGCTGGGCATCTCCTCCCCGGAGCCCTCCGAACCTCCGGGGTGCCCGTGTTTCTTTCGTTCCTTTCGCTCCTCTCGGCCCTCCGGGGCTGTACGGTCCGACCGGCACATCGTGGAGGGTGGTGGCGGGTGCACGCGCCGTTGGTGGTGAGCTGGCTGCTCGTCGCGGTGTGCGCGGGGTCGGGCGCGTACTGCGTGGTCCGGGCCCGCAGCACGCCGCCCCCGGGTCGCGCCACGGCACGCGGCGAGGCGCTGATGGGCTTCGGCATGGCCGCCATGGCACTGCCCGTGGCCGCGCCCGCGCCGCCGGGCTGGGTGTGGACGGGGTACGCCGCGCTGTTCGGCGCGGGCGCTCTCGCCGCGGGCGCAGGCGCGGCGGTGCGCCGCGGCCTCACCGGCCACCACCTGCACCACCTCCTCGGCATGGCGGCCATGGCCTACATGGCGTGGGCGATGGCGGCCGCCCCGGAGGGCGGCGCCACGGTGGCCGGCATGGCCGGGATGGCGGGCATGAAGGCCACCGTGGCGCCGCCCGCGGTGACCGGCGCGCTGCTGCTCTACTTCGCCGGCTACGTGCTGTGGGCGGGCGCGCGACTGCTGCCCGGCGCGGTGGTGGCGGGCGCCGCGGGCGGCCGGGGGGCGGCGCAGGGCGGAACCGGGCCCCGGTGGGGCGAGCGGCCGGAACTGGCCCTCGCCTGCCGCCTTTCGATGGCGACCGCCATGGTGGCGATGCTGCTCACGCTCTGACGCGTCCGGCGCCCCGCGCGGGCGCGCGCCGGAGCGCACGCGGCCACCGCGAGCGTGTCCTGCGTCACTTGGCCGCCGCGGCCTTATCCGGGGTGCCGCCGCACTCATAGGCTGGCCCCATGGTGGTCTCGCTGGCGCTGTTGCTGCTCGGGACGCTCGCCGCCGTCGTGGCGCCGCGCGTGCTCTCACGGGCGGACTGGCGCGAGCGAGAGCCGGTGGTGGCGCTGTGGGTGTGGCAGTGCGTGGTCGCCGCCGTCCTGCTGAGTTTCGCCCTCTCGATGGTCTTCAGCGCCGCCGCCACCTGGGCCTCCGTGCGGGGCCATGTCTTCGCGACGGCGCCCGCGGGCGTCGTGCGGGCGTACGCGCTCGACGGGCACCGGCCCTGGTCGGCGGCGCTGGCGATCGTCCTGGCGAGTGGCGGCCTGTGGACGGCCGCCATGCTGACCCGGGAGATCCACCGGGCCCGTGCGCGGCGCAGGCGGCGGCGCGGGGAACTGCTCGTGCGCTCGCCCGTCCTGCCGGGCGAGGAGCCGGGCGGGGACCCGCTTGTGGTCCTGGAGGGCGACCGGCCGGACGCCTGGTGGCTGCCGGGCGCCGCGCCCCAGCTGGTGATCACGACGGCGGCGCTGCGCCGCCTCAAGGACCGGCAGCTCGACGCCGTGCTCGCGCACGAGCAGGGCCACGCGCGGGCGCGCCACGACTGGCTGCGGCACTGCTCGGCCGCACTGGCCGAGGGCTTCCCCCAGATTCCGGTGTTCGCGGCGTTCCGCGACGAGATCCACCGGCTGGTGGAGCTGGCGGCCGACGACTCGGCGTCCCGCCGCTACGGGCACCGCGCGATAGCCCTCGCGCTGGTCGAACTGAACGAGGAGCGAGGCGTGTTCGGGCCGGCGCCGGCCTCCGACACGGAGCTGCCGCACCGGGTCGACCGGCTGCTCTCACCGGTCCCCCGGCTGGCCCCGATCCGCAGGCTGCGGCTCACGGCGGCCGCCGCGCTCGTGCCGGCCGTGCCGCTGCTCGTGGCGCTGGTGCCGGGGCTGCGGGCCCTGGGCTGAGCCCGGCCGGGTGGCCGGGCGGGCCGACCGGGGAGGCGTGCGCGTGGAGCGGCCGTTCCGGGCAAGGATCACGGCCATGCGCCGCACCGAGACACCCGCCGCCGTGGCCGCCGCGGTGAGCGGTACCGCGTTCGCCGTGCTCCTCGCCCTGGTCGCGGCCGGGTGGGAGCCGCTGCTCGCCCTCGACCGCGCGGTGGCGGTGGACCTGCACGGGGACGCGCTGGCGCGGCCCGGCCTCACGCGCACCGCCCGGGTGCTCACCGACTGGGTGTGGGACCCGTGGGCCATGCGCCTGCTGACGCTGGCGGCCGCCGCCGTGCTGTGGCGGCGCGGCGAACGGCCGTACGCGGTCTGTGCGCTGGGGGCGGCCCTCGCGGGGCCTGTGCTCCAGCAGGTGCTCAAGTCCGCGGTCGGCAGGGACCGTCCGCGCTGGCGCCACCCGGTGGACTCGGCGCACTTCGCCGCGTTCCCCTCGGGGCACGCGGCGGCCGCGGTGGTCGCGTGCGGGCTGCTGCTGTGGATGCTGCGGCGCCACGGCGTGTCGGGCGCGCGGTGGGCGGCGGCGCTGGCCGCGGGCGCGGTCTCGGCGGCGGGCGCCGGGGCAACCCGGCTGTGGCTCGGGGTGCACTGGCTGTCGGACGTGGTCGGCGGGTGGCTGCTCGGGGTGTGCGTTGTCGCGTTGTCCGTCGTCTGTTACGGGCGTTTGGCCTTGTCCCGGGCACGGTGATCCCGCAAGGATTCGGTCCATGACGTTCAAGGCAGTCCTCTTCGACTTCTCAGGGACCCTGTTCCGTATCGAATCGGCCAAGTCGTGGCTGAGCTCGGCGCTCGCGCAGACCGGCGTCGACATGCCCGCCGACGAGGTGCGGCGCAGCGCGATGCGGCTGGCCGTCGCGGGCGCGCTGCCCGGCGGGCCGCTCCCGGAGCGCGTTCCTGACCACCTCGCGCGGGCGTGGGCGGCGCGGGATGAGAGCGCGGAGCTGCACCGTGCGGCGTACACGGGCGTCGCGCGCCAGGTGGAACTGCCGGACGAGGCCCTGTACGACGCGCTCTACGAGCGCCACATGGCGCCTGCCGCGTGGCGCCCGTACGCGGACACGGCCGAGGTGCTCGGCGGGCTGCGGCGCGCGGGCATCGCGGTCGGCGTCGTCAGCAACATCGGCTGGGACCTGCGCCCGGTGTTCCGCGCGCACGGCATGGACGGCCTGGTGGACGCGTACGTCCTGTCGTACGAGCACGGCACGCAGAAACCCGACCCGCGGCTGTTCCGGACGGCCTGCGACGAACTGGGCCAGGACCCGCACGACGTGCTGATGGTCGGCGACAGCAGGACGGCGGACGGCGGCGCGGCGGCACTCGGCTGCGAGGTGTTCTTCGTGGACCACCTGCCGGTGGAGGAGCGGCCCACGGGGCTGCGCCCGGTGCTCCAGCTCGCGGGGGCCGGCGCGCTCTCCTGAGGGGGCGCTCTCCGCGCGGAGACATGAGAAAACCGTCTGCCTTGGGCGATCCCCCGCGTCGCCCAAGGCAGACGAGCCCAGCCGACAGGACCCGCACGGGTCCGCGGCAAGACGCATTGAGTATATTGGCTAAGAGCCAGTCAACGCAGGAGTAAGCATGTCTCCCCGAAGCCCAGAGGTCAACGAGGAAATGCGTCGACGCTCGCGCGAGCGCCTGCTCGACGCCACCGTCGAGCTGGTCTCCGAGGCCGGGTACGAGGCGACGACACTGGCGGACATCGCCGACCGGGCCGGGTCGGCGCGGGGTCTCGTCTCGTACTACTTCCCGGGGAAGCGGCAGCTCCTCCAGTCGGCCGTGCACCGGCTGATGCACCGTACCCTCCAGGCCGGCCTCGAGCGAGAGCCGCGCACGGACGACGGCCGCGAGCTGATGGCGCGGGCCGTCGACGCCATCCTCGGCCTCGCGGTGTCCAGGCCGACGCTGATGCGCACCCACATGGCGGGGATCCTCCAGGCCGAGGGGTTCGTCCAGTGCCCCGAGCAGCAGCGCCTGGCCCAGCTGCTGCGCGAGACGGTGGTCAGCTACGGGTCCCGCGACCCGGACGCCGACTACCCGCTGCTGCGGTCGCAGCTGATGGGCGCCGTGTTCGCGATCCTCATCCCCGGCGCCGCCATGCCGCCCTCGCGGCTGCGGGCCGACCTCTTCCAGCGCTACGCGCTCGACTGGCACCTCGGCGCTCCTCCCGGCGGCGAGCCGCCCGCCGCCGCGGTGCGGGAGGCGCCGGTACGCGGCTGACCCGGCGCCCCCGTGCCGCCTCAGCCGCGTCTGCGGCGCGAGGGCAGGCGGCCCTCGTCGCGGGCGCCCGCGATCAGGCGCAGGCTGCGGCGCCTGCTGAAGCCCGTCGCGGCCATCACCGCGAGCACCGGGTCCTCGCCGCGCGCCCGCGCGGCCCGGTACACCTCCGCCACGTCCCGGCGCCGGGCGGCGCCCCACGGGGCGACGCCGCGGCCCCGGTGCCCCCCGCCCGCGGCGCCCCCGCCCTGCCCCCCGGGACCGCCGGGGGCGGCCGGATCGCCTGGCCCCTCGGCCACCGCGGGGCCGCCGGGGCCCGAGGGCCCGGCGGCCGGGCGCTCGTCCGCCACGGCCCGAGGCGCCCCTGACGGGACCGCGGGGGCCGGGCAGGTCCCCGCCGTGCCGGCGGCGGGCCCGCCCTCCCGGCCCGGGCCCGCGGCGCCTGGCCCGCCGAGGGCGAGGCCGCCCGGAGCCGCGCTCTCCGGCCACGCCCCGGAGCCGGGGCACCCGTCCTCGGCGGCACTCCCCTGCTCGGCCGCCGGGGGCGCCGTCCCGGAACCGGGATCCTCCGGCCGGACGGCGGGGGACGCTGTCAAGGAGCCTGGACCCGCGTCCGGGGCCGCGCCGCCCGGTCCGGCGGCCGGGGCCGCGGGCGGCTCGCCGGGAGGCGTGGCGCCGGACGAGGTCACCGAGGCACAGGCGGCCTGGAGCGGCGCGTGGAGGGCGCCGGCGAGGGCGGCGAGGCCCGAGAGCGGCAGCGGCGGGTCCGCCTGGGCGTCCTCGATGGCGATCGTGTCGCCGCGCAGCACGGCAAGTACGTCCACCCGCGCCCCGTCGGGCAGGGTGAGGCGCACGTCGAGCCAGGGCGGGCGGACCTGCTGCCCGGCCCCGGTCACCGTGCCGTATCCCTGCACCTCCCAGACGGGGAGGCCCTGCGCGGTGTACTGGTCACACTTTCGGGCGGTCATCAGCTTGTGTTCCGACACATTCACAACTTAATCAGGCAATCCACCCTCATCGCCGTGACGCGCCGTCACCCTCGGCCGTGCAGCGGAGCCCGCACGCCGGAGCCCCGCGCGGCGGGCCCCGTCCCGCCCGTCAGCCCGCCCCGCGCCCCGCCTGGGCCCGCGCCGCCCGCAGCACCCCGTCGAGCAGGCCGGGGAACAGGACCTCCAGGTCCTCGCGGCGCAGCCGGTTCATCTTGGCCGTCCCCCGGTACACCTGCTGGACCACCCCGCACTCGCGCAGCACGCGGAAGTGGTGGGTGAGCGTCGACTTGGCCACCGGCAGCCCGACCTGCGAGCAGGTGAGGCCCTCCGCCTCGCGCGCCACCTCGCACACGATCCGCAGGCGCTGCGGGTCGGACAGCGCGTGCAGGACGTCCTCCAGACGGATCTCGACCCGGGAGGGATGGGCGAGTTCACGCCGGTTCGTCTGGGCGGCCACAGCGACTCCCACTCCTCTGCGCGTCCGAGGACGCACGCCTCTGCGGACGCGTGTCCACTGTCGTGTCCCCCGCGGTGCGGCTCCGGCACGGACGCCTTTTCGCCCTGCGGGTCTCTCATCGTACGAGTCGCACCGGAGGCCCTTGTTTGACATATAGCGTAATACGAAAGGTATCGTACTAGTGCCCCCTCCGCCCCGCGTTCCGATTGGAGCTCCAGTGAGCGCCCTCTTCGAGCCCTACACCCTGCGATCGCTGACCCTTCCCAACCGGATATGGATGGCGGCGATGTGCCAGTACTCCGCCGAGGCGACGGGTCCCGGCGCGGGCGCGCCCGGCGACTGGCACTTCGCGCACCTGGCGGCGCGTGCCGCCGGCGGCACGGGGCTCATCATCACGGAGGCGACGGCGGTCAGCCCCGAGGGCCGCATCAGCCCGAACGACCTCGGCATCTGGAACGACACCCAGGTCGAGGCGTTCCGCAGGATCACCCGCTTCATCACGGACCAGGGCTCGGTCCCGGGCATCCAGCTGGCCCACGCGGGGCGCAAGGCGAGCACGCACGTGCCGTGGGAGGGCGGCGGCCCGGTCGCCCCCGAGGACGGCGGCTGGGACGTCGTCGCGCCGAGCGCCCTGCCGTTCGCCGAGGGCCACCCGGTGCCTGCCGAGCTGACCACCGGGGACATCGCAGGGGTCGTCGGACAGTTCGCCGACGCCGCCCGCCGGGCGCTCGACGCGGGCTTCCAGGTCGCCGAGGTGCACGGCGCCCACGGGTACCTGGTCCACCAGTTCCTCTCGCCGCACAGCAACCACCGCACCGACGCCTACGGCGGCTCCTTCGAGAACCGGATCAGGTTCGCCCTTGAGGTCGTCGACGCGGTGCGCGGCGTGTGGCCCGACGACCTGCCGGTGTTCTTCCGGGTCTCGGCGACCGACTGGCTCGACGAGAACGGCTGGACGCCCGAGGACACGGTCAGGCTCGCGGACGAACTGCTCGACCACGGCGTCGATCTGATGGACGTCTCCACCGGCGGGAACGCCTCCGGCGTGCGCATCCCCCTGCGCCCCGGCTACCAGGTGCCGTTCGCCGCGCGGGTCAGGGCCGCGACCCGGATGCCGGTCGCCGCGGTCGGACTGATCACCGAGCCCGAGCAGGCCGAGAAGATCCTCGCCAACGGCGAGGCGGACGCGGTGCTGCTCGCCCGCGAGCTGCTGCGCAACCCCTCGTGGGCGCAGCGCGCGGCCGCCGAACTCGGCGGCACGGCACACGTCCCCGTGCAGTACGCCCGCGCGTTCTGAGTCCGCCGTGCGGCTCCCCCGCCCGCCGTCCTCCTCCGCTTCGTCCGCGCGGGGGCGGCGGGCGGTCCGGTGATCGGGAGCTGCTGTCCACCAGTAGAGTGACGCCCCGTGGCACGACCGTTGAAAGAGACCGTGGAATCCGGCTGGGCCGACGCGCTGGAGCCCGTCGCCGGACGCATCGCCGCGATGGGCGACTTCCTGCGTGCGGAGATCGCCGCGGGCCGTACGTACCTCCCCGCGGGGGAGAACGTGCTCCGGGCCTTCAAGCAGCCCTTTGACGACGTACGGGTGCTGATCGTCGGCCAGGACCCGTACCCGACACCGGGGCACGCCGTGGGGCTGAGCTTCTCCGTGGCGCCCGATGTGCGCCCGCTGCCCGGCAGCCTGGAGAACATCTTCCGTGAGCTGCACGGCGACCTGGGCCTGCCGAGACCGTCGACCGGGGACCTGACACCGTGGACGCGGCAGGGCGTCCTGCTGCTCAACAGGGCGCTCACGACGGCGCCGCGCAAGCCCGCCGCACACCGGGGCAAGGGCTGGGAAGAGGTCACGGAGCAGGCGATCCGCGCGCTGGTGGCCCGCGGGAAGCCGCTGGTCTCGATCCTGTGGGGCCGCGACGCCCGCAATCTGCGGCCGCTGCTCGGCGACTACCCCGCGATCGAGTCGGCGCACCCCTCGCCCATGTCGGCGGACCGCGGGTTCTTCGGCTCGCGGCCGTTCAGCAAGGCCAACGACCTCCTGGTGCGCCAGGGCGCGGATCCGGTGGACTGGCGGCTTCCGTGATCCGGGTGCTGGGCGTCGACTCCGGCGGGTCGGGGCTCAGGATCGCGCTGGGGACCGCGCCGCGCAGGCGGCCCGAGGCCGTCCGCACGGCCGGTGCCGTCAGGTCCCGCGAGCCCGTGCGCACGGGTGCGCGCGGCATCGACGCGGACCACCTGCTCGCACAGGTGGTGCCGGCCGCGCGGGCCCTGCTGGCCGAGGCGGGAGAGCCTGGGCCGCTCGACGCGGTCGCCGTGGGCGCGGCCGGGATGGCGACGCTCGGCGGCGACCTGCGCGCCCGGCTGCCGGAGGCGCTCAGGAGCGCACTCGGCGTGCCGCGGCTCGCGCTGGCAGCCGACGCGGTCACCGCGTACGCGGGCGCCCTCGGCCGGCGGCAGGGCGCCGTCGTCGCCGGGGGCACGGGCTTGATCGCCCTCGGCACTGACCTGGAGGGATGGCGGCGCGCGGACGGCTGGGGCCATCTGCTCGGCGACTGCGGCGGCGGCGCGTGGATCGGCCGCGCGGGGCTCGAAGCGGCGCTGCGCGCGTACGACGGCAGGCGCGGCGGCTCGGCCGCGCTCCTGGCCCGCGCCGAGGCGGCTCTCGGGCCCGCGCCCGACCTGCCGGGGCTGCTGTACCCGCGCGCGGACCGGGCTGCGGTGCTCGCCTCCTTCGCTCCCGAGGTGGCCGCGTGCGCCGGGCACGACGCGGTGGCGGCCTCGGTCCTCGCGGCGGCGGCCGGGCACATCGCGGACGCGGCCGCAGCGGCATGCCCGCCGTCCGGCGACTGCCGGGTCGCCCTCACGGGTGGTCTGTTCGGCATCGGGGAGCCCCTTGCCGGGCCCGTACGCACGGAGTTGGCCGAGCGGCTGCCGCACGCGCCGCTGGTGGCGGCTGCGGGGGATCCGCTCGCGGGGGCGCTGCTGACGGCGGCGGCGCTGGCCGCGGGGGTGCCGCAGCTGCCGCTCGATCCGCGGCTGTTGTCCGTATCGCACCCCTGAGGCGCGAGGTGGCGGACGCGCCCGCGCACGCCCCCCGCGTGCGGGGATACCGCAGGGCGCATAACCGGAAAGCCATCTAAGAGACAAATGCGGACGGCTCGCTCGGATCTCGGGCCTGACCGAACGGCCGCACCGGTTAAACCAGTAGCATTCGGCGCCATGAGCACCCCCACTGGGCCCGCACCCGGCCTGCCCGTACGAATGCCGCGCCCCCGACAGTCGGGGCGCCACCGACGCCCGGAACCCGTGGCCGCTCCCCAGGGGGCGCCCACGCTGGTCCTCGCCGTGCCCGGCACACCCCGGCCCGGTGTCCGTGCGCTGGCCGACGAACTCGCCAGCATCACGCGCTCCGAGCTGCCGGGGCTCGAAGCCACGGCGGCGTTCCTCGAAGGCGACGACACCGACCGCGACTACCCGACGGTCGGCGGTGCGGTGGCGCGGGCCGCCGCGCTGCGCGACGAGCGGTACGAGCTGGCCAGGGCGGCCGGCCGGGAGGCGGCCGAGCCCGAGGGCCCGGCTGCCGTGGTCGTGCCGCTGCTCGCGGGGCCCGACGGCTCGCTGATCGCCCGGATACGCGGGGCCGTCGCGGAAAGCGGCGCGCAGGCGGAGGTCACCGACGTGCTCGGCCCGCACCCGCTGCTCGCGGAGGCGCTGCACGTCCGCCTCTCCGAGGCGGGGCTCGCGCGCGCCGACCGCGCCCGTCTGTTCACGGTGGCGACCGCGGCGGACGGCATCATCCTGGCGTCCGTGGGCGGCCAGGAGGCGGTGCAGACGGCCGGGATCACCGGCATGCTGCTCGCCGCGCGGCTCGCCGTACCGGTGATGGCCGCGGCGCTCGACGAGGAGGGCTCGGTGGCCTCCGTGGCGCAGCAGCTGCGGGACGCGGGCTCGTCCCAGCTGGCGCTCGCCCCGTACCTGGTCGGTCCCGAGCTGCCCGAGGGGCTCCTCGACTCGGCGGTCAAGGAGGCCGACTGCGCCACCGCGGAGCCGCTGGGCGCCTACCCGGCGATCGGCAAGCTGGTGCTGGCGCGCTATGTCGCGGCGACGGGCGTCGTCCCGCAGCCGCAGGAGTCGTCCGAGGCCTGACCCGGCGTCCGCCGCCGAGCTGCGGAAGGGGCCCGCGCGGAACGGCCGTTCCGGTCGGGCCCCTCGGCGTGCGCCGGGGTGCGCGTCAGCCGAAGACGACGCAGGACGGTGCGGGCAGGTCGAGGGAGCCGGCGCGTGCCGGAACGCCGGTGGCCGGGTCGATGTCGAACCAGGTCACGTCGCCCGAGTGCTCGTTGGCCGCGTAGAGGCGGCGGCCCGCCGGGTCGAGCGCGAGGTCGCGGGGCCAACGGCCGCCGCACGGCACGGTGGTGACCAGCTCCGCCCTCTCGCGGGTGTCGTCGAGGGCGAGCACGGAGATCGAGTCGGGACCGCGGTTGGCGGCCCAGACGTAGCGGCCGCCGCGGTCCACGACGATCGCGGAGGCGTTGCTCGTGTCGCGCCCCGGCACGTCCGCACCGAGGAGGGGCGCCTCCCCGAGCACGTCGAGCGTCCCGGTGCGGTCGTCGAAGCGGCACACGCTCAGCGAGGGGTGCAGTTCGTGCAGGACGTACGCGTGCCGCCCGTCCGGGTGGAAGGCCAGGTGGCGGGGGCCACGGCCGGGTGTCAGCAGCGTCTCGGAGTGGACGGCGAGCCGGCCGGCGGCCGGGTCGAGCCGGTAGACCCGCACCGCGTCGGTGCCGAGGTCCACGCCGAGCACCCAGCGCCCGCTGGGGTCGGGCAGCACCTGGTGGGCGTGCGGGCCCTCCTGGCGCTGGGGGTCGGGGCCCGTGCCCTCGTGCGCGTGGACGTCCGTCGCCTCACCGAGGGAGCCGTCGTCGGCGACGGGCAGCACGGTGAAACTGCCCGAGCCGTAGTTCGCGACGAGCAGGTGGCCGCCGGCCAGGGTGAGGTGCGCCGGTACGGCCGCCTTGAGCTCACGTGCGGGGCCGAGGGGGGCGAGGGTCCCGTCCGCGCCGGTCCTGAAGGCCGCGGCGAGCCCGTGGTCGGTCTCGGAGACGGCGTACAGGACGGACGCGTCGCCGGTCAGCTTCAGGTACGACGGGTCGGGCACGGCGTCGAGCACCGAGCGCACGGCGAGCGCCCCGGTGTCCGCCGCCACGTCCGCGACGGCGATGCCGCGGCCCCCCGCTCCCGTGTACGACCCGATGAAGGCGCGTCCGCCGTCGTGCTCGCTCACGCTCAACTCCCCTTGCTCCTGGTGGCTGCCGGCCGCTCGCGGGTGCCCGCACGGCGAGCGGGCCCCTGCGGGACCCGCCGTGCGCGGGGAGCACCCCGCGAGGCGGCCCCGGCGACCGTAGCAGGGGCGTTTGCGCTGGTACAGGGCGAGAAGGGGGCCGCGGGGCCCGGCGGGGGGTTCCTTGGCATGCTGGGGCCATGAGCTCCCCGCGGACCGCCGCCGTCCTGTTCGACCTGGACGGCACCCTGATCGACACCGAGCCGCTGTACTACGAGGCGACCCGGCGCGTGCTCGCGCGCCACGGGGCGCCGGACTTCGGCTGGGAGCAGCACGCGGGCTTCATCGGGGTCGGCACGCGGGAGACGCTTGAGGCGCTGGCCGCGCGGTACGCGATCGGCTCCCCGGTGGACGCGCTGCTCGCCGAGGTGAACGGCGAGCACCTGGAGCTGCTGCGGTCGTCGGCCGAGGTGTTCCCGCAGATGCGGAAGCTGGTGGAGCGGCTGTGCGCGGCCGGGGTGCCGATGGCCGTGGCGTCCGGATCCTCGCGCGAGGCGATCGGCGCCGCGCTGGCGCACGGCGGCCTCGCCGGGTTCTTCCCCGTCGCGGTCTCGGCCGAGGAGGTCGGCGCGGGCAAGCCGGAGCCCGACGTCTTCTTCGAGGCCGCGCGGCGGCTCGGGGTGGCGCCGGACGCGTGCGCCGTCCTGGAGGACTCGGGCCCCGGGGTCGCGGCAGCGCACGCCGCGGGCATGCGCTGCCTCGCGGTGCTCTCCGTGCCGGTCGGGCCCGGCGAACGGCCGGGCCCCGCGTTCCGCACGGCGGAGCTGGTGTTCGGGGGCGGGCACGCCGAGTTCACGGCGCGGGCCGCGTACGACTGGCTGGCCGTCTGACCGTGGCCCCGGGCCCCGTGTGCCGCCGTCGCGCGGGCTGCGCCGTCGCGCGTACGGGACCGCGGCGGCACTCGGGCCCCGGTCAGGGCCGGATGTTCTCCAGGTCCTCCAGCAGGCTCGGGTGCTCGGGCCGCCAGCCGAGCTCCTGCCGGGTGCGCGCGCTCGACGCGGGCTGGTCGGCCTCGAAGATCGGGCCGAGCGGGCCGTACGTCTCGGTCGGCACCGGCTCGACCGGCAGGCCGAGCCTGCGCCCGATGACGGCGGCGATGTCGCGTACGGCGTCCCCCTCGTCGGCCACGGCGTGCCAGGCGCTGCCGGCCGGCGCCCCTTCCAGGGCGAGCCGGAAGAGGACCGCCGCGTCGAGCGCGTGCACGGCGGGCCAGCGCTGGGTGCCGTCGCCAGGGTAGCCGGACACCCCGGTCCTGCGCGCGATGCCGGTCAGCACCCCGGCGAAGCCGCCGTCGCCGTGGTGGTGGACCGTGCGCGGAAGCCGGACGGCGGCGCTCCTGACCCCGCGCGCCGCCAGGCCGAGCACCGCCGTGACCGCGCGGCCCCGGCCGCCGACCGGGCCCTCGGTCGGCACGGGGTCCGCCTCGGTGGCGGCGCGGCCCGGCGCGTGGGGCGTGCCCGAGGCGGTGACGAACGGGCGGTCACTGCCGACGAGTTCCTCGCCGAGCGCCGCGAGGGCCTCGCTCTCCTCCGTGACCGCCCGGGCGAGCGCCTCGGGGCTGCTGAAGTCGTTGGCGAACGCCAGGTGGATCACTCCGTCGGCCCCGGCGGCGCCCGAGCGCAGGACGTCCAGGTCGGCGAGGCCGCCTCGCAGCACTTCCGCGCCTGCCTCCCGTGCCGCGCGCGCCGAGGCGTCGGAGCGGGCGAGCGCGAGGACGGTGTGGCCGTGGCCGAGCAGCTCGGCGACGACGACGGACCCGATCAGGCCCGTGCCGCCGGTGACGAAGACACGCATGAGACTCTCCAGAACGTGATGGGACTCTTGTCCCGTCACCCTAGCAGGGTGACGGGCCAAGAGTCCCATCACGTATGATCGACCCATGGGGAGATGGGCACCGGGAGCGCGCGAACGGCTCGTCATGGCCGCCCTCGACCTGTTCACCGAGCAGGGGTACGACACCACGACGGTCGCGCAGATCGCCGAGCGCGCCGGGGTCACCAAGAGCACGTTCTTCCGCCACTTCCCCGACAAGCGCGAGCTGCTGGTGGCCGGCCAGGAGACACTGAGCAGGCTGCTGGCCGAGGGGATAGCCGAGGCGCCCGCCGACGCCGGGCCGCTCACCGCGGTGGCCGCGGGCCTTGAGCGCGCCTCGACCTCGATGGGCCCGGTCAACCACGAGCTCGCGCCCCGGCTGAAGGCGGCCGTCGCCGCCAGCGCCGAACTCCAGGAGCGCGACACCCTCAAGTCCGTCGGCCTCGCGGCGGCGATGACCGCCGCGCTCGCCGACCGCGGCGTGCCGGGCCCGGCCGCCGCCCTCGCGGGCGAGCTGGGCGTCCTCGCCTTCAAGCGGGGGTTCGCGCAGTGGTCCGAGGGCGAGCGCGGCGGCGGGGACGAGCTCGCCGGGTGCGTCCTCGCAGCCCTGGAGGAGCTGCGGGCGGCGAGCGCGTCGCTGACCTGAGCCGCCGGCCGCGCACGGGACGGAGCGCGACCGGGTCAGGACGTCAGGCCGTGGCGGGCGCCGTGAAGTAGTGGCCCTTGTCGAGGTCTTCCAGGAGACCGGGGCCCGTGGGGTGCCAGTCGAGCAGCTCGCGGGTGCGGGCGCTGGACGCCGGGGCGTCGAGGCCGACGAAGCCGCCGAGCCAGCTGAACCGCTCGGACAGGTCCTTGTCGGGGACGGAGTCCACCGGTACGTCGAGGTGGCGGCCGATGACCTCGGCGATCTCCCGCAGAGCGACGCCCTCCTCCGCCGCGCCGTGGAGTATCGACCCTGCCGGGGCCTTCTCGACGGCGAGGCGGAACAGCCGCGCCGCGTCGTCGCGGTGCACGGCGGGCCAGCGGTTGGTGCCGTCGCCCGGGTAGCCGGAGGCGCCGTGCTCGCGTGCGAAGCCGACGAGGGCGGCCATGAAGCCCTGGTCGCCGTCGCCGTGGCAGGTCGGCGAGAGCCGGACGACGCTGGAGCGGACGCCGCGCTCCGCCAGGCCGACCGCGACCGCCGCGGTGCTCTGCCGCACGCCGACCGGCGAGCCCTCGGCCGCGGGCAGGTCCTGCTCGGTCGCGATCCGTCCGGGCGTGACGCCGAGCAGCCCCGAGGCGATGACGAAGGGGCGGTCGGACCCGGCGAGCGCGTCACCGAAGGCCTCGACGGCGCGCCGGTCGGCCTCGGCCGCCTCCTGGAAGCCGCCGGAGAAGGCGCTGTCGTGCTTGAAGGCGAGGTGGACCACCCCGTCGGAGGCGGCCGCCGCCTCCCGCAGCACGTCCAGGTCGTCGAGTGTGCCCCGTACGGCCTCCGCCCCGGCCGCGGCGAGGACGGCCGCGGACTTCTCGGAGCGGGCGAGCCCGACCACCTGGTGGCCGGCGCCGATCAGTTCGGAGACGGTCGGGGAGCCGAGCCAGCCGGACGCCCCGGTCACGAAGATGCGCATGAGAGAACCCCAGTGATTGATGTCAGTGACTGCCGTCAGCCTAGCGCACCATGTCAGCAACTGCCATCGCATAGAATCCGACCATGGGACGATGGGAGCCGGACGCGCGCGGACGCCTGGCGAAGGCGGCGCTCGACCTGTACAGCGAGCGCGGCTTCGAGCAGACCACCGCCGCGGAGATCGCCAGGCGGGCCGGGCTGACGGAGCGGACCTTCTTCCGCCACTACGCCGACAAGCGCGAGGTGCTGTTCGCGGGCTCCCCCGAGATGCAGCACCTGTTCGTGACGGCGGTCGCGGGGGCCGCGCCGTCCGCCTCCCCGATGGAGGCGCTGGCCGCGGGCTACGACGCGGTGTCCGGCTTCTTCGCCGACCGCCGCGACTTCGCCCGCAAGCGGCAGGCCGTCATCCTGCAGAACGCGGAGCTCCTGGAGCGTGAGCTGATGAAGCTCGCCTCGCTGGCGGCGGCACTCGCGGGCGCCCTGCGGGAGCGCGGTACGGCGACCGCGGAGGCGAGCCTGGCGGCCGAGGCGGGCGTCGCCGTGTTCAAGGTCGGGTTCGAGCGCTGGGTGTCACCCGGCGAGGAGCGCGGGATGGCGCAGCTGCTGCGGGGCGCCCTGGCCGAACTGGGGTCACTGACCGGGGGACGGCTGAGCGGAGGCGGCTGAGCGGGGGCGCCCGGCCGGCTCGGCGCCGGAAGAACACAGCGGCGGCGCGCGGTGCGTGGGCACCGTGCACCGCCGCATGCGGTGGCGCGCGAACGCGCCGTGGCTCAGCCCTTGTTGGCGCCGAGTGTCAGGCCGGACACGAACTGCTTCTGGAGGGCGAAGAACACCACCAGGGTGGGCACGGCCACGATCAGCGCGGCGGCCGAGATCAGGTTGTTGTTCACGAAGAACTGGCCCTGAAGGTTGTTGAGCGCCGCGGTGATGGGCCGGTTGCTGCCGGTCTGCATCAGCACGGTCGCCCAGAAGAAGTCGTTGTAGATCCAGGTGAATTCGAGCGTGGCGAGGGCCGCGAGCACCGGACGGCACAGCGGCAGCACCAGCTGCCAGTACTGCCGCCAGGCGGACGCGCCGTCCACCAGCGCCGCCTCCCCCAGCTCCTTCGGGATCGTGCGCATGTAGTTGGACAGTACGAAGGCGCAGAACCCGGTCTGGAAGGCGACATGGATCAGGATGAGCCCGAGGAAGGAGTCGTCGAGCTTGCCCGACGCGGCCAGCCACTCCGGCAGCGGGATCATCTGGTACATCTTGAACAGCGGCGTGATGATGGCCTGTTGGGGCAGCAGGTTGCCCGCGGTGAACAGCATGAGCAGCGCGATGTTCAGCTTGAAGTTGAACCGCGCCACCACGAACGCGACCATGCTGGACAGCCACAGCGTGACCACCAGCGCGGGCACGGTGATGATGACCGAGTTCCAGAAGTAGTGCAGCAGCTGTGCCTGGTCCCAGGCGGCGGTGAAGTTCCCGAAGCCGAAGTGGCCGCCGACGGAGACGTATCCGTGCTTCTGGGTGTCCGCGTACGGCCGCAGCGCGGTGTAGAAGGCGTACAGCAGCGGCAGCAGCCAGACGATGGACGTGCCGATCAGGAAGGCGTGGAGCGCGATCCGGCCGGCCCGCGGGGTGCGCCGCTCGCGGGGCGCGGGCGCCGCGGCGGGCAGCCCGGTGCGCTCGGTGGTCAGCGTCGTCATCCTCGCTCGTCCTTCCGGAACATGCTGATCAGGTACGGCACGATGAAGGCCAGCGAGATCACCAGGAGGATCGTCGCGAGCGCGGAGCCGAAGCCGATGCGGCTGGCCTCACCGACGATGTTGTCCGTCACCAGCACCGAGAGCAGTTCCAGGCCGTTGGTGCCCTTGTTGATGACGTAGACGATGTCGAAGGCGCGCAGGGACTCGATGACCGTGATCACCAGGACCACGACGTTGATCGGGCGCAGTGCGGGCCAGACCACGTGCCGGAAGGTCTGCGCGCCGCCCGCGCCGTCGAGCGCCGCCGCCTCCTTGAGCGAAGGGTCGACGCTCTTGAGGCCCGCGAGGTAGAGCACCATCACATAGCCCGCCTGGCGCCAGCAGGCCATGATCATGACCGCCCAGATGTTCAGGTGCGGATTGCCCATCCAGTCGATGACGTGGTGGTCCGCGTGCCCGGTGAGGTTGTTGATGAGGCCCTGGGTGGGCGAGAAGATCAGCTCGGTCATGAAGCCGATCAGCGCGAGGGAGAGCACCACGGGCAGGAACAGGATGGACTGGTAGATCCGGGAGTAGCGGATCTGCTTGTCCAGCTGCACGGCGAGGAACAGCCCGAAGGGCGCGGGCAGCACGAAGAAGACCGCGAGCCAGATCAGGTTGTGCTCGATCGCCGGGTCGAAGGGCGGGTAGATCGTGAAGATGTTCTTGTAGTTCTCGGTGCCGACCCACTGGATCGTGGAGAAGTCGCCGAACCCGGTCCAGCTGGAGAACGACAGGACGATCGATGCCAGGGCGGGCACCCAGACGAACGCCACGGTGATCAGAGTGGGGATGCCGGCCATCAGGCCGAGGCTCACCCGGTCCCGCACGGTGAGCTGCCTCAGATGGCGTCGCTTGGTCTTGGGGGGCGTGGTCCGCGGCGCTGTCGCGCCGTCCACAACAGTCATGTGTTCCTCGTCGTTCTCACACCGGGCTGTGCCGTAGGGGCCGGGTGCGGTGCCCGCGGTCGCGGGCACCGCACCCGGCCCTCAGGGGTCCGAGCGGACGGGTCAGCTGCCGCTCGCCCAGATGGTCTTGGCCTGCTTGTCGACGTTCGACAGGATGGAGGCGATCTCGCCGGGGCTGTTCAGGAACTTCTGGATCGCCGGGATCATGACCGGGTCTGCGAAGTCGGGCCGCGTGTCGCGGTCCATGAACTGCGAGAGGCTCTTGGCGCCGGTGATCAGCTTGGCGGCGTCCTTCTGCGGCTGGGTGTACTTCGAGGTGTCGACGCCGCTCGCGGTCGCGATGTCCGCCGGGTTGGTGCCGAGCCACAGCTGCTGCGCGGGCGCGGTGCCGAGGTAGCTCAGGAGCTTGTCGACGCCGTCCCTGTTCTTGGGCGACTTGGAGACCATGAAGCCGTCGACGGGCGCCTCGACCGCGGTCTGGCCGTACTTCGGGTTGATCTCGGGGAACGCGAACAGGCCGAGGTCCGCGGCCTTGTCACCGGTGAAGATGGTGCCGATCTGGTCGAGCCCGAGGACCATCATGCCGGCCTTCTGGTTGACGAGCGCCTGCGCGCCCTCCTGCCAGGTCTGGCCGGCGAACCCCGGTGAGTAGTACGGGATCAGCTCGCGCCACTGGTCGAAGACGGCCTTCACCTGGGGGGTGTTCCACTTCTCGCCCTTGCGCATGAGGTCGATGTGGAAGTCGAAGCCGTTGATGCGCATGTTCAGGTAGTCGAACGTGCCCATGGACGGCCAGCCGTCCTTGTTGGTGAAGGCGATCGGGGTGATGCCGTCGCCCTTCATCTTCTTCGCGAGGGCGATGTACTCGTCCCAGGTGGTGGGGACGGAGTAGCCCTTCTTCTTCCACAGGCTCTTGCTGTAGAAGACGGCCCACGGGTAGTAGTCGAACGGCACGAGGTAGTAGTGCCCGTCCGGCGCCTTGCTCTGGGCCTTCATGGCGTCGGTGTAGTGCGGGCCGATCGTCTTCCAGACGTCGTCGACGTCGCTGGCGAGGCCCTGGCCCGCGAAGAACTGCATGCGCTCACCGGCGAACCAGTTGAACACGTCGTCCGGGTTGCCCTGGAGGTAGCTTGAGATGTTCTGCTGGAAGGTGTTGTGGTCGACCCAGTTGGGCTTGACCGTGATGCCGGTGGCCTTCTTGGCAGCGGCGAAGACGTTGACGTAAGCGCCCTTCGGCTGCGGCACCGCCGCGTTGGAGCCGAAGGTGACCGTCTTGCCGCCGGAGCCGCCGGAGCTCCCGCCGCTGCCGCCGCACGCGGTCAGCAGCGGTCCCGCCGCCACCACTCCGGCGCCCAGGACGGCGCCACGAAGCACGGACCGTCGGGACATGGACGACATGTCAGGTATGGGTATACCGGGTCCCGATCGTCGACCGTCAGTCGAGAAAAGCTTCATGACCCCTCCCTGCGGGGCTGCTGCGAATAGAACACAAACGAACGTGACCCGACAGATGTCACCAATACACAGGTCGAGTGTCAAGACATCAAACGATTGCGATATCGACGTGTGCCCGTTTTCCCCCGGACAGACAGCAACACAACGCCCCATTACCCCCGTTGGGGGTATTCCGGACACCTGTTGAGAAAAGTTGGTTCCTGATTGAGAATGTGAGTTCCGAGGGCGGACCGGTGGAACCGGTCTGCGCCCGTGCCGTCCGCCGCCTCACCATACCCGTCAGTAGTCACACCGCCCCCGCCCGGCCCGCGTCCGCACCGCCGCTCCGCCGGGGTGTCAGCGACCGCCGCCGGTCCGCACGGCCGGCGGTCGTGGACCGTGACCGCGACGCCCCCGGTCGCACAACTCGGCCTGGGTGAGCGGCCGGGCGCCGTACGGGGCGCCTCGTAGCGCACCGGCGGCACACCGCCCCACCGGCGCGCTACGGTGCGTCGGCCATGTCCGCCACCCGGATCCCCGGGGCACGGGCGCCGGCCGGACGGCGGGGAGTCCGACCCGTACCCGCCGGAGCCGTCCAGGGACCGCGCCCCCGGCCGACGATCCCCCGGAAACCTCCCAGCCCCGGCCCGAGCGGTCCCGCACGCCGAAAACGCCTCCCGGCTCTCTCGTCGGGAGGCGTTCGTCCGGTAGGCGATCTACGCGCGTTGCAGGAGTCTCTACTTCCGGTCCGAGTGCGTCGCGAGGCCGCGGCTGATGACCAGGCGCTGGATCTGGTTGGTGCCCTCGAAGATCTGCATGATCTTGGCCTCGCGCATGTAGCGCTCGACGGGGTAGTCGCGGGTGTAGCCGTAGCCGCCGAAGACCTGGACCGCGTCCGTGGCGACCTTCATCGCCGCGTCCGTGGCGGTGAGTTTGGCGATGCTCGCGTGCCTGCTGTAGTCGCGGCCCGCGTCCCGTCTGCGGGCCGCGTCCAGGTACGTGGCACGGGCCGAGCCCACGGCCGCGGCCATGTCGGCGAGCAGGAAGCCGAGGCCCTGGTGGTCGATGATGCGGCGGCCGAAGGTGGTCCGCTCGTTGGCGTAGGCGACGGCCGCGTCCAGCGCGGCCTGGGCGAGCCCGGTGGCGCACGCGGCGATGCCGAGGCGGCCCGAGTCCAGCGCGCTGAAGGCGATTTCGAGGCCCTGGCCCTCCTCGCCGATCAGCCGGTCCGCTTCGAGCAGCGCGCCGTCCCAGTAGGCGGCGGTGGTCGGCACGGCGTGCAGGCCCATCTTCTCCTCGGGGGCGCCGAAGGTGAGCCCGTCCGCGCTGCCGGGGGCGAAGAAGCAGGAGACGCCGTGGCTGCCGGGGCCGGTGCGCGCGAACAGCGCGTAGAAGCCCGCCCTGCCGCCGTGGGTGATCCACGCCTTGGAGCCGGTGACGCGGTAACCGCCGTCCACGGGCTCCGCCTTGCAGGCGATGGCAGCCGCGTCGGAGCCTGCCTGCGGCTCGGAGAGGCTGTAGCCGCCGACGAGGGCGCCGGAGAGCACGTCCTCGGCCCACCGCTCCCGCTGCGCTTCCGTGCCGAACGTCATCAGCGGGAAGGCCGCGAGGGTGTGCACGCTCGTCGCCACCGCGACGGCCGCCCAGCGCTCCGCGAGTTCTTCGAGGACCTGGAGGTAGACCTCGTACGGCTGTCCCCCGCCGCCGAGTTCCTCCGGGTACGGCAGGCCGAGCAGCCCGGCCTCGCCGAGCAGCCCGAACAGGCCCTCGGGGTAGGTCTCCGCGCGCTCGTGGCCGTCGACGATCGGGGCGAGTTCGCGGTCGGCGAGCCGGCGGGTGAGCGCCAGCAGGTCCTGGGCCTCTTCACTGGGCAGCAGGCGGTCGACGGGCACGGCGGCTTCCTTCTGACAAGTACCGGGAGGGGTACGGGCGGACGGGTGCGGACGAGGCCCTTCTCCGGCCGGGCGAGGGGCCACGCCACGCTACTCGCTGATCAGAACGCGGCGCAGGGAGCCAGACAAGTATCCGGCGCGCACCGGCCGCCAAGTCGCAAATTTTTTCCGCCGTAGCGGGGAATGACTGCAATAGTTTGCTTGACACGGGCCGGTCGGTGACACGGAGGGACGCTCGATGACGGATGTGGACGAGACGGACCACCGGCTGCTGCGCCTGCTGCGCGAGGACGGCAGGCGTACGTACTCCGAGATGGCGGCCGAGGTCGGGCTGTCCGTCGCGGCCGTCAAGCGCAGGGTGGACCGGCTGCGGGAGACGGGGGTGATCACCGGCTTCACAGCCCGGGTGGACCACGCGAGGCTCGGCCGGGCCATCGAGGCGTTCGTCGAGCTGCGGTTCGCGGGCACGACGCCGGTGCGGGAGATCGTGGCGAGCGCGTACACCGTGCCGGAGGTCCAGGCGGTGTTCACCATGGCGGGCGACCCCGACGCGCTGCTGCACGTGCGGGTGCGCGACCTCGACCACCTCCAGCACGTCATCGACGGGCTGCGCCGCTCGGACCAGATCACCGGCACCAAGACGCTGATGGTGCTGGGGTCCTGGTCGAGGCCGTGACGCGGCGGACCGCCGCGCCCGGGGTCCGCGCCGGGGCCGTACGACGCGACGGCCGCCGGGGCCCGTCCTGCGCGGACGGGCCCCGGTGGGGGGGAGCGGCTCTCCCGCTCCCCCGCGTCACCCGGCGGTGGCCGCCTCGGTCGCGGGCTGCCGCTCCTGCTCCGCGCCTGAAGCCGCGGGCCCGGCCGCGGCCCTGTCCGCACCGCCGAACCCGCGCAGCGGGACGTGCCGGATGAACAGTGCCACCGCGACACCGCACGCCGCGACGGCCGAGGCGACCGTGAAGACCTCCACGACCCCGTGGGTCACGGCCGAGGCGAACAGGTGCCTGGCCGCCTCGGGCAGCCCGCGCAGCGCCTCGGGGGTCATGGACTGCGCGGAGCCCGCGGCGGGGCCGCCCGCGGAGCCGAGGCGGGAGCTGAGCCCGCTCGCGTACACCGAGCCGAGGACGGAGACGCCGACCGAGCCGCCCATGTTGCGCAGGAAGGTGGAGGCGCCGGTGGCCGCGCCCATGTCCCCCACAGGGGCGCTGCTCTGCGCGAGCAGCGTGGTGGTCTGCATCAGGCAGCCGAGGCCGATGCCGAGCGGCACCATGAACAGCGAGGTCACCAGCGACGAGGTGGAGGTGTCCATGGTGGCGAACAGGCCGAGGCCGGCCGCCATCAGCGCGGCGCCCGCGACGAGGAAGGCCTTGTAGCGGCCAGTGCGGCCGATGAGCGTGCCGCTCGCGATGGAGACCACCATGGCGGCGATCATCATCGGCATCAGCAGCAGGCCGCTGTTGGTGGCCGAGGAGCCCTGGACGAACTGCTGGAACTGCGGCAGGAACGTCACTCCGCCGAACATCGCGAAGCCGGAGAGGAACGCGAGGGTTCCGGCGAGCGAGAAGTTGCGGCTGCGGAAGACCGAGAGGGGCATGACCGGGTCGGTGACCCTCCGCTCGACGAGCACGAAGGCGGCGAAGGCGGCGACAGTGACGGCTGCGAGCCCGACGATCGGCGCGGAGAGCCAGGCGTACTGCCCGCCGCCCCAGCTGGTGAGCAGCACGAGCGCGGTGATCCAGGTGGTCAGCAGCCCGGCGCCCCACCAGTCGACGCGTCCGGCGCCGCTCCCCTTCGGCAGGGTGCGCAGCGTGAACCAGGCGACGGCGAGGGCGAGCACGCCGAGCGGCAGGTTGACGTAGAAGGCCCAGCGCCAGCTGAGGTGGTCGGTGATGAAGCCGCCGACGAGCGGTCCGCCGATCATGGCGACCGGCATCGCGGCCATCATGACGCCCTGGTACTTGCTGCGGTCGCGCGGCGGCACGATGTCCGCGACGACGGCCAGCACGCCGACCATCAGGCCGCCGGCGCCGAGCCCCTGGAGGGCGCGGAACCCGACCAGTTCGCCGAAGTTCTGGGCCATGCCGCACAGCGCGGAGCCGACGAGGAACAGGGCGATGGAGGCGAGGAAGGTCTTCCTGCGGCCGTACAGGTCGCCGAGCTTGCCCCAGATGGGCGTGGCAGCGGTGGACGCCAGGATGTAGCCGGTCGTCACCCACGACAGGTGTTCGAGACCGCCGAGGTCGCCGACGATCGTGGGCAGCGCGGGCGCCACGATCGTGTTGTCCAGCATCGCCAACAGCATGGCGATGAGCAGGGCGACCATCGCCGCCATGATCTGCCGGGGGGAGAGCCGCGGGGGTGCCGCGCTCGGTGCTTCTGCGGTCATCGGGGAACCGTCCGTCCGTCTGCGCCTGCGGGACGCCGTCACCACGCCCGCTTACTTACCGGTCGGCAAGTAACTTACTAGCCGACCGGCTAGCTTGCAAGCGGCGGGCCCACGGGCCCGCGCCGGGGCCCGGGGACCGTCCGGTGGACCGCCTCGGGTCGCCGTCCGGCCCGGCTGTTGGCACCGTTGCCTGTACGCCGGGGCCACACGGGGCGGCGCGTACCGGAGCGAAGGGACTTCGAGGTGACACAGGAGCGGCGGGCACCGGAAGGCGAGGGCCCCCTGCTCGTCATGGACGGCGCGGGGACGGTACGCCGCTGGAGCGCGCGGGCCGAGCGGGTCTTCGGCCGCTCCCGCGCGGAGGCGGTCGGCAGGCCGGCGGTGTGGGCCACGTCGACGTACGCCAGGGCGCTGCGCGTACGGCCGTACGCGGACGGCGCGGCGCGGCGGCCCCGGACGGCCGGGGCGACCGGTGGGACAGGTGGGACCGGGGCGACCGGTGGAACCGGTGGGACCGACGAGGCCGGCGGGACCGCGGGCGCGCTGTGCTGGACGGTCGAACTGGCCGACGGGGACCGCCCGGAGGAGGGGGCCTGGGACGCGGCGGTCCTCGACGCGCTGTTCGGCCAGGCGCCGGTGGGGCTGCACATCCTCGACACGGACCTGCGCGTCGTCCGGGCGGACGGCGGTACGGGGCGCTCGCGCGGCGGCGGGGAGGGGGCGCTCGTGGGCCGGCGGTTCGACGAGGTGTACCGGCTCGTGGACCCGGCGGGGCAGGAGGCGGTCGCGCGGCGGATCCTCGCCACCGGCGTCCCGGCGGTCGAGCGCACGGTCCGCGTCTTCGCGGACCCGGAGCGCACGCGTGAGCGGCTGTACGCCGTCTCCTGCTTCCGCCTGCACGACCGCGTGGACGGCCGGGTGCTCGGCCTCGCGGTGGTGGTCGTCGACCGTACGGAGCGGGAGCGCGCGAAGGCGCTCGCCGACCTGCTCGCCACGGCACGCGACCGGGTCGGCAGGTCCCTGGACACCGTGGCCACCTGCCAGGACCTGGCGGAGACCCTGGCCCCCGGTTTCGCCGACCGCGTGGAGGTGGAGATCGCGGACACCGTCGTCCACGGCGCACAGCCGCCCGTACCGGCCGGCGGCCAGGCGCCTCTCCTGCGGTGCGCCGCGGTCCTCGGCACCCCGGTCCACGGCCCGGCACCCGACCGCGACGCCCTCGGGGACCGGGGCGCGGGGACGGCCCGGCCCGGCCCCGGAGTCCTGGACGGCGCAGCACACGGGGACGCGGCGGACACCGGAGCCGTCGCGTACGGCAGCCCCGTGCCCCCCGCTGACGTCGGCACGGGCGGCACCACCGGGGTGGACGCGGCTGAGGACGGCACGGCGGACGAGAGCGGCGGGGCGTGGGGCTCCCCGGAGGGCGAAGCGTCGCCGCCCGCTCGTCCTTGCGGGGAGCGGGCCGGGGAGGCGCGGGTGCTGCGGGGGCCGAGTCCTGAGACGCGGGCGCTCGACGACCTCGAGCCGCACCTGGTCGACCTGCGCGGCGGCGGGCCGCGCACGGAGGGCGGCAAACTCGTGCCGCCCGGGGCGCACACGCTCCTCGTGGTGCCGCTCGCCCTGCGCGGCGGCGCGCTCGGGCTGCTGCACCTTTACCGCACGGGCGCGTCGGAGCCGTTCACCCGCGACGAGGTGGCCACGGCCGTCGAGATCGCCGCGCACGCCGCCCTGGCCGTCGACAACGCGCGGCGGTACGCCCACGAGCGGGCGCTCGCCGCGACCGTCCAGCGCAGGCTGCTGCCGCAGCGCGCGGCCGACTCGCCGCTGGGGGTGCGCACGGCGCACGCGTACCGGCCGGGGCCCGCGGGCGGCGGCGCCTGGTTCGACGTGATCCCGCTCGCCGGGGCGTGCAGCGCCTTCGTGGTGGGCGAGGTCGCGGGCGACGGGATCCACGCGGCGACCGCGATGGGGCAGGTGCGCACCGCGGTGCGTGCCTTCGCGACGCTCGGCATCGAACCCGACGAGTTGCTCGCCCGGGTCGACGAGGTGGTCGCGCAGCTGGCCGCCGAGCGGCGCGCCCTGCCCGCGCACGACCCGCTGCGCGCGGAACCGCTCACCGTGGCCTGCGTGTACGCGGTCTACGACGCCGGCGACGGCCTGTGCACGGTGGCGCGCGGCGGCGGCGCCGACCCCTGGCTCGCCGGGCCCGGCGGCCCGTTTTCGCCGCTGGGCGCCCCCGAGGGGCCGCTGCTCGGCGACCTCGACGTCGCGCCGTTCGCCTCGCTCACGGTCGAGCTCGCCGAGGGCAGCACGCTCGTGCTCTCCGCGTCGCCCGCCGCGCGGATCCGCCCCGTCCTCGGCACCCGCACGGCGTCCGACTCCGTCCGCGCGATCTGCGACGCGCTGGCGCGCGACGCGCGCGGGGACGGCTCGGACGCCGTCTTCCTCGCCGCGGGAACCACGGCGCTGCCGGCCGACACCACGGTGTCGTGGCGGCTCGGCCTGGACGAGCAGGCACCGGCGCGGGCCCGCTCCCTGGCCGTCGACTGGCTGGCCGGCCGCGTCGGCGGGGAGGCCGCGTTCGGCGCCGAGCTCGTCGTCAGCGAGCTGGTGACGAACGCCGTGCGGTACGGCGTCCCGCCGCTGACGCTCCGGCTCATCCTGGGCCGGGTGCTGACGGTCGAGGTGAAGGACGCCTCGCCGACCACGCCGCACCTGCGGCACGCGCGCACCCACGACGAGGGAGGGCGCGGCCTGTTCATCATCGCGCAGCTCGCCGACCGCTGGGGGACGCGCCGTACCCCGCAGGGCAAGACGATCTGGGCGGAGATGTCCCGCGAGTGAGGGGGCGGGCCGGGCGCGTACCGCGCGGATCGGCGGCGCGGTAGCCTGACGGCTCTGGACCGTATGGTCCAGCCGTCTGGCCGCTCTCCCGGGAGGATCCGATGACCGCCGCCCTCACCGCCAAGGGCCGTGCGACGCGCGCCCGGATCGTGGAGTCCGCGGCGCTGGTGCTGCGCGAGTCGGGCGTCTCCGCCACGCTCGACGACATCAGAAGCCGGTCGGGGACGAGCAAGAGCCAGCTGTTCCACTACTTCCCCGAGGGCAAGGACCAGCTCCTGCTCGCCGTCGCGCAGTACGAGGCCGACCGCGTCCTCGACGACCAGCAGCCGTATCTGGGCTGCCTCGACACCTGGGAGGCCTGGTACCGGTGGCGGGACGTGGTGGTGGCCCGGTACGAGGCGCAGGGCGACACCTGTCCGCTCGGGACGCTGTTCCACCAGGTCGGCCGCTCGACGCCGGGCGCGCGGGCCATCGTGGTGGAGCTGCTGCGCACCTGGCAGGAGCATCTGGCGGCCGGCGTGCGCGCCGTACGCGACAACGGCCTGCTGCCCGCCTCCTACGACGTCGACACGGCCGCGGCCGCGCTGCTCGCGGGCATCCAGGGCGGTGTCTCGATCATGCTGGCGACGGGCCGTCCAGGACACCTCGAAGCGGCGCTCGACTGGGGCATCGCGCGGATGCGCGAGGGGGCCGTCCCGGTGGGGTGAGGCCCGCCGGGGCTCAGCGGGCGATGCGCCGGGCGCGCCGCTCGTCGAGTGCCGAGGGGACGAACATCAGGTCGTTCCTGTTCAGGTTCGTGCCCGGCGGCACGATCTCGTCGATCCGGTCGAGCACGTCGTCGCCGAGCACCGTGTCCGCGCCCGCGAGCAGCCCGGCCAGGTGCTCCGGGGTGCGGGGCCCGATCAGCACGGACGTGACCGCCGGGTGGGACCTGACGAACGCGGTCGCGAGGTGCGGCATGTCGAGTCCGGCCTCGTCCGCGACCCCGGCCAGCCGCTCCACCGCCTCGGCCTTGGCCCGGTTGCCGGGGTCGGAGAGGTCGAACAGCCGGGCGCCGACGCCCGCGTTGCGGTGGCCTGCCGTGGGGTCTCGGCGGCCGGAGAGCCAGCCGGAGGCCAGCGGCCCGAAGGTCAGCACGCCCATGCCGTAACGCTGTGCCGTGGGAAAGACGTTGGACTCGGCGCCACGCACCAGCATGTTGTACTGCGGCTGTTCCGACCTGAACCTCAAATGCCCCCGCCGCTCGGCGGTCCACTGCGCCTCGACGATCTGCTCGGGGTGGAACATCGAGGAGCCGAACGCGCGCACCTTGCCGGCCCGCACCAGGTCGGTCAGCGCGGCGAGGGTCTCGTCCAGTTCGGTGTCCGGGTCCCAGCGGTGCATCTGGTAGAGGTCGATGTGGTCGGTGCCGAGGCGGCGCAGGCTGTCCTCCACCGCGCGCACGATCCACCGGCGGGAGCCGCCCCGCAGGGTGGCGTCCTCGCCCATCGGCATCCCGAACTTGGTCGCGAGGACCACCTCGTCGCGGCGGCCCTTGAGCGCCTTGCCGACGATGGTCTCGGACTCGCCGTCCGAGTACACGTCCGCGGTGTCGATGAAGTTGATGCCGGCGTCCATCGCGGCGTGGACGATGCGCACCGACTCGTCGTGGTCGGTGTTGCCCATCGCGCCGAGCATCATCGTGCCGAGCGCGAACTCGCTGACCGACATGCCCGTGCCGCCGAGAATCCTGCGTTCCATGTCCTGTGCTTCCGCCTTCCGGCCTCGTGTCGTCCCCCGTCCTCACGCTCAAGCCAACCACCGCGGCGGGGTGCCCGCAGCGCACGAGAGGGGTACTGCCGTACCCCCTCAGGGCGGGACGCGCGCGGCCAGGGCGGCGCGCGCGGCATACCCTGGCCGTATGGACGAGGCGGAAGACCGGGTGAACGGGGAGTTCAGCGCGTTCCTGCGGTCCCGGCGGGCCCGCCTTGCGCCGCGCGACGCGGGCCTGCCCGCGGGCCTCGGCCCGCGCAGGGTGCCGGGCCTGCGGCGCGAGGAGGTCGCCCGGCTCGCCGGGGTGAGCGTCGACTACTACGTGCGGCTGGAGCGCGGGCGGGCCGCGCACGTGTCGGACGCGGTCCTCGACGCGCTGGCGCGGGCGCTGCGGCTCGACGGCACCGAGCGTGCACACCTGTGCACGCTGGCGGTGCCCGCGCGGCGGCGGTCCGCCGGTGTGCCGCCCGGCGCGACCGAGCCGCCCCCCGTGGGGTCCGCGCAGCGGGTACGGCCCGGGCTGCTGCGGCTGCTCGACACACTCGGGGACACGCCCGCGCTGGTGCTCGGCCGCCGCTACGACGTCCTGGCCTCGAACCGGGCTGCCCGCGCGCTCTACACGGACTTCGAGGCGCTGCCGGTGCGGGAGCGCAACATGGTGCGCTTCCTCTTCCTCGACGAGGCGGCAAGGACCCTGTACGCGGACTGGCCCGCCGCCGCCCGCAGCACGGTCGCGGGGCTGCGCCTGTATGCGGGGCGCCACCCCCGCGACCCGGGGCTCGCGGAACTGGCCGGCGAACTGTGCGACCGCGACGCGGACTTCAGGCGGTGGTGGGGCGAGCACGACGTGCACGAGCGCTGCCACGGTGTGAAGCGCTACCGCCATCCGCTCGTCGGCGAACTGGTGCTCGGCTACGAGGCGCTCGCGCCCACGGCCGACGCCGACCAGGTCCTCGGCACGCACACCGCGGAACCCGGCTCGCCGTCCGAGGGGGCGCTACGGCGCCTCGCCGCCCTGGCCGCGGCGCCTCCGCCGCTGTCCTGACCCCGCGGGGCCCCGCCGGTCAGCCGCCGCAGAGTTCCGCGAAGCGCCGTGCGTCGATGTTGCCGCCCGAAATGATCACACCGACGCGGCGCACGCCCGCGACCCGGCGGTTCAGCAGCGCGGCCAGGCCGGTCGCGCCGCTCGGCTCGGTCACGGTCTTCAACCGCTCGAAGGCGAGCCGCATGGCGCCGCGGATCTCGTCGTCGGAGACGAGCTCGATACCGTCGACAAGGCGCCGGTTGAGGGAGAACGTCAGCTCGCCGGGGGTCGAGGCCGCCTGGCCGTCCGCTATGGTCCGCGGCACCGGGATGCTCACGCGGGCGCCGGCCTCCAGGGACCGCTTGGTGTCGTCGCCTGCCTCCGGCTCGACGCCCACGACCCGGATCGCCGGGTCGAGCCCCTTGGCCGCGACCGCGGAGCCCGCGAGGAGCCCGCCGCCGCCGACGGGCACGACGAGCGTGTCGAGCCCCTCCACCTCCTCGGCGAGTTCGAGCGCCGCGGTGCCCTGGCCCGCGATGACGTGCGGGTGCTCGTACGGCGGGATCAGCGCGAGGCCGCGCTCGGCCGCCATCGCCTCGCCGAGCGCGACCCGGTCGCCTGTGTAGCGGTCGTAGGTGAGGACCTCGGCGCCGTACCCGGCGGTCGCCTCCCGCTTGGAGCTCGGCGTGTCCTCCGGCATGAGGATGACGGCGGTGCTCCCCAGCTCCCGCGCGGCGAGCGCCACGGCCTGCGCGTGGTTGCCCGAGGAGTACGCGGCGATGCCCGCGGCGAGCTGCTCGGCGGACAGCCGCGACGCCGCGTTGTAGGCGCCGCGGAACTTGAACGCCCCGACCCGCTGGAGGTTCTCGCACTTGAGGTACACCTCGGCGCCGACCAGTTCGTCGAGGGTGCGGGAGCGCAGCACGGGCGTGCGGTGGGCGACGCCCTTGAGCCGCCCGGCGGCGTCGCGCACATCGTCCAGGGTGACCGGCGGGGTGTTCGGCATACGGGCGCTCCAGGGCGGCGGGACGGCACTCGGGCCTGAGGGTCGGTGAACGGTCCCGAACGTATCCCATCGGGCGCCCCCCTCCGCCAGGGGGTTTGGCGGCCCTGCCGGGCCCGGGGCGCGCCGGTTAGCGTGAGAGGCGCACACGACTCCTGCGGCGCCCGCACCTCCCCCCGGGTGCGGCCCGCGGGCCCGTACGACCGAGGAGGCCACCATCTCGTCCGCCGACCCCCGCGCGGCTCTCGCCGCGGCCCTGCCGGAGGCCGACCTGGTCACCGACCCCGACGTGCTGGCGTCCCTGAGCGCGGACGACGCCGAGTGGGCGGCCGCGGAGCGGCCGCTCGCCGCGCTGCGCGCCGTCTCGACCGCGCAGGTGCGGGCGGCCGTGCGGGCCTGCGCGGAGCTGGGCGTGCCGGTGGTGCCGCGCGGCGCGGGCACGGGCCTGTCCGGCGGGGCGAACGCCACGGAGGGCTGTCTCGTCCTCGACCTGTCCCGGATGGACCGGGTGCTGGAGATCGACGCGGAGAACCTGGTCGCCGTGGTCCAGCCCGGCGTGGTCAACGACGACCTCAAGAAGGCCGTCGCCGAGCACGGGCTCTGGTATCCGCCGGACCCGGCGAGCGCGCCGTGGTCCACGATCGGCGGGAACGTGGCGACGAACGCGGGCGGCCTGTGCTGTCTCAAGTACGGCGTGACCCGCGACTACGTGCTCGGGCTCAAGGCGGTGGTGGGCGGGCCCGCCGGGGAGTACGGCACGGCCGTGCGGCTCGGCAGGCGGACGACCAAGGGCGTGTCGGGGTACGACCTGGCCTCGCTGTTCGTCGGCTCCGAGGGCACGCTCGGCGTGGTCACCGAGGTCACCCTGCGGCTGCGGCCCGCGCGGCGGGACGTCCCGCACACGGTGGTGGGCGCGTTCGACAGCCTGGTGGCCGCGGGCGAGGCGGTCGCGCTCTGCACCCGGCGCGGCCTCGCGCCCGCCGCGCTCGAACTGCTCGACCGTGCCTGCCTCGAAGCCGTCGAGGAGTGGAAGCACCTGGGGCTGGAGCCGGAGGCCGCGGCACTGCTGCTCGCCAGGCTCGACGCGCCGGGGCAGGCGGGCACGGAGGAGGCGGAGGCGGTGGCGCGGGCGTTCGCCGAGTCGGGGGCGCGCTGGGCCGAGCGGTCCACGGACGCCGTCGAGGCGGAGGCGCTGTTCGAGGCGCGGCGGCTCGCCTACCCCGCGCTGGAGCGGCTGGGCCCCGTGCTCACCGAGGACGTGTGCGTACCGCGGTCCGCGGTGCCCGCGATGCTGGCCCGCACGGAGGAGACCGGGCGGCGGCACGGGGTGCGGATCGCGACGATCGCGCACGCGGGCGACGGGAACCTGCACCCGCTGCTGATCACCCCGCCCGGCGACGAGGCGGCGCGCCGGGCGGCGCAGGCCGCGTTCGAGGAGCTGCTCGCCCAGGCGGTGGCGCTCGGCGGCACGGTGACGGGCGAGCACGGCGTGGGGCTGCTGAAGCGGGGCGGGATGCGGGCCGAACTCGGCCCCGAGGTGTGCGCGATGCAGGAGGCGGTGAAGCGTACGCTCGACCCGCTCGGGCTGTTCAACCCCGGCAAGGTGGTGGGTGCGCCGGGCTCCTGAGGGCGGGGCTCGCCGCGGCGCGGGGCGCGCGCCGTCGCACGCCGCGGATGCGGGGTTGTAGGACGAACTTCCTTTTCACGCTCCCAGGTTACTTCGCGTTACTCCAGGTGACCGGTGGGCAGTGTTGTGTCCAAGCCGGTGATGTCCGGCTGTTCAGGGACAAAGGGAGAGAAGAGATGCTTCTTCCGGCGGATGACTGGAGCCCGCACGACGGACCGGTCGGAGACGCCTCGGTGCCGCGGTGGATCGCCGACGTGTACGAGGGCGACCAGAACTGACGAAGTGACGCAGTGTCCGCCGTCCGGCGGGCCAGGTTCCCACGGCGTGGCGGCGCGGCTCGGCGGACGGCGTGGACCGCCCGGCGTCCGCGCCCCTCGTCGGCTTTCCCCTCCTTCGACCGAGAGGCCACGGCCGCCTTATGTGCGCATCCCGTTCCGACGACGCGTTCCGCCCACCCGACACGTACCGGCAGCTGCTCGTGGAGAGTGTCCACGGCTCGCAGGTGCCCGACCCGTACCGCTGGCTCGAATCGGCCGACAGCTCGCGCACCCGCAGCTGGGCCGCGCGGCAGGACGCGCTGTTCGCCGCCCACCGCGCCACCTGGACGGACGGGGAGGCGTGGGGCCGCGCGCTGGCCGACGCCACGGCGCCGTTCCGGATGTCCGCGCCGGTCACCCGGGGGCGGCGGTCCTTCACCGAGCGCCTGCTGCCCGGCCAGGAGCAGTCCGTGCTGTGCGCGACCGAGCCCGACGCGTGGGACCAGCCGCGCGAGTACGTGGTCGCGGACCCGGCCGCCGACCTCGGGGGCCGTACCCGCCTCGCGCTGTGGCGGCCCTCGTGGGAGGGCGACCGGGTGGCCTGCCAGTTCGCGCCCGACGGCGGGCACACCACGGTCCTGCTGGTGTACGCGGCGGACGGCAGCGGCCCGCTCGGCGAGCCGATCCCGGGTCTTCGCCACTCCCCCGTGGCCTGGCTGCCCGGCGCCGCCGCCTTCTACTACGTGTCGGGTTCCGAGTCGGCCGACGACCCGCTCCGCGTGAGGCTGCACCGCATCGGGCGCCCGGCCGCCGAGGACGAGGAGGTGTTCGGGGACACGGTCGGCCGCGCCACCCACTTCGGACTGACCGTCTCACCCGACGGCGCCCGGCTGATCGTCTCGGTGGTGACGGGCGCCGCGTCGGGCAACGACCTGTGGCTCGCCTGGGTCCCGGAGGACGACCCGGCGCGGCCGAGCTGGCACCGCATCGTGAGCGGCTCGCCGCGGGGCGCCCTGGCCTCCGTCCGGCTCCACCCCGACGGCACGGCCCGGATGCACACCGACCACCTGGCACCGCGCGGGCGCATTCTCGCCTCGGCCGGGCCGCTGACCCCGCGCCACGGGGCCGGGCAGTGGCGCGAGCTGGTGCCCGAGCACCCGAAGGCGGTCCTCGGGGACAGCGCGATGCTGCACCACGTGTCGCTCGCCGCACCGGTGCTGCTGGTGCTGCGCACGACGGCGGCGGTCAGCAGGCTGACGGTGCACAACGCGACGGACGGCCAGGAGATGGCGGAGGTCCCCCTGCCGGGCACGGGCACGGTCACGGCGCTGCGCGCCGACCCGGCGGGCGGCCCCCGCGCCTGGTTCACGTACTCCGACTTCGGCACGCCGCCCCGCGTGTACTGCTATGACGCGACCACCGGCACGGTCTTCCCGTGGCAGGAGTGGCCGGAGACGCCCGCGCCCGTCGCGCCCGCCGACGCGCCGTCCGGCGACACCGCGTACGCGCCGGCGAACGTGTACACGCCGGTGCAGCTGGTCCGTACGGGCCTGACGACCCGGCAGTTCACGTACTGGGCGAGCGACAGCGTGCCCGTCACCCTCTTCCTGCTCAGCAGGGGCGACGCGGACGACGGCCCGCGCCCGCTGATGATCACGGGATACGGCGGATTCGGCGTGCTGATGAGACCGAGCTACCGTCCCATGGCCTACGCCTGGGCCACCGCGGGCGGGGTGTTCGCCGTCGCGTGCGTGCGCGGCGGCGGCGAGGGCGGTCGCGCCTGGCACGAGGCGGGCAGCGGCCCGTTCGGCAGGACGCGCGCCGCCGACGACCTCAACGACGCGGCCGAGTGGCTGATCAGGGAGGGCTGGACGGACCGGACCAGGCTCGCCGCGTTCGGCGCGTCGAACGGCGGTCTGCTGGTGACGGCCGCCGTCACCCGCCGCCCCGACCTGTACGCCGCGGTCGCCGTCAACGGCCCCTTGACGGACATGGTGCGCTACGACCGCTTCGGCCTCGGCAGCACCTGGACCAAGGAGTACGGCACCCCCGACGGCCCCCGCCAGACGGCCGCCCTGCTGGAGCTCTCCCCGTACCACCGCGTCACGCCCGGCGTCCGCTACCCGGCCACCCTGCTGTGCGGCGCCGCCGACGACACCCACACGGGCGCCGAGCACGTGCGCAAGATGTGCGCCGCGCTCCAGCAGGCGACCGCGGGTCCGCCGGTGCTGATGCGCCGCGACCACGAGGCGCCGCACGGCTCGACGTCCTCGGCCCTGGAGGCCGACATCCTGACCTTCCTCGCCCACCACACCGGTCTCGCGCCGCAGGGCGCGGTGCCCGAGCAGCGGACCGGCCACGGGCGGGGCAAGCACCGCGGAGCCCCCGCCCCGTCGCCCGCGGTGCGGCTGTGGCGCTCCACGACGACGCACCTGCACCCGGACGACTGACAGGCACGGCGCCGGTCCGCGGCGCGGCGCGCCTGCCCGCGCCGCGGGGCTCCGGGGAGCGCCCGGGCGTGAACGGTTCGCGGCGGCGCGCGGAGATCCGCGACCTGCTTGAGGCGGGTCCGTTGTCGGTGGCCTACGTACCGGGCCGACTCGGCGACGCGGCGTGGGAGCGCCCCTGCCGAAGGCCTCGGAGAGTGCGGAGAGCACTGCCGGGCGTCGCGAGCCGGACGCGACTTCGCGGACACGGCTGGCGAGTGTCTGACACATACCGTCGGCCGCCCGAAGGGCGGGGCTGACGGCGTCCGGCGCGTGCTGCCGCACGGCGGAGGACCGGCCGTGTACCGGACGTACCAGGCCGACCCCGACAACGCGGCGAGAGCGCGCGCCAGGCGCCGTCAGCCAGGCGGTAGGTGGCAGACACGACCTAGCCTCGCGCCACCACCGCGGCCATGCTGTCGAGGGTGCGGAGCGTGTCCGTCCTTGCTTCGGTCGGGAGGTCGAACAGGACGCGGTCCACGCCGAGTTCGGCGTAGGCGGCGACCTCTTCCTGGCGGTGGCCCGCGCCGAAGACCGTCACGGGCACCTCGCGGCCCGCGAGGTCGTTGAGCCGCTTCATCAGCGGGCCGAGTTCCGCGGGCGGCAGCGAGTTGGCGAGCCAGGCGTCGCCGTACTCGACCACGCGGGGGAAGGGGCGCTCCCCACCGCCCACGTACACCGGCGGGTGCGGCGCGCGGACCGGCTTGGGCCAGAGGTAGACGGGGTCGAGGTCGATGAACTCGCCGTGGAACTCGGTGGTCTCCTCGGTCCACAGGGAGCGGATGACGGCGAGGCGCTCGTCGACCAGGCGGCCCCGCGTGGCGGGGTCGGTGCCGTGGTTGGCCATCTCCTCGCGGTTCCAGCCGACGCCGACCCCGAGGACGGCCCGCCCGCCCGAGACCACGTCGAGCGAGGCGGCCTCCTTCGCCGTGTGGATCGGGTCCCGCTGCCCGACCAGGGCGACACCCGTGCCGACGAGCAGCCGCTCGGTCACCACGGCGGCGGCGGTGAGGGCGACGAACGGGTCGAGGGTGCGGTAGTACTTCGCGGGCAGCGTGCCGCCGCCGGGCCAGGGCGAGCGGCGGCCCACCGGGATGTGGGAGTGCTCGGCGATCAGCAGCTGGTCGAAGCCGCGCTCCTCGACCGCCCTGCCGAGGGCGGCCGGGCCGATGCCCTGGTCGGTGACGAACGTGGAGATGCCGTACTTCACTGTGGCCCCTTTCGCATGTCCTTCGGGTGATCCCTTCCCCGTTGTCCTTCCGTGCAACGGCCGCAGGACCGTCCGTCCCGGCGACGGCCCATTCCGGGGGGCGGGAACCCCGCGCACCCTTCCTTCGTTCACCCTGCGGCCGCCTCTCGTTCATCGATTTGGCCGCCCCCGACCTTTCGTCTACTGTCTTGTAGACGAATTTGGCCGACCGGCTGCTCCGCCGGCGTGCCCGTGCGACACCTGTGGAGGAAGCGGCTGATGACCACGCACGCGGCGGTGACCCTCGCCTTCGACGGCTCGGGCATCGACGGCTCGCTGTTCACCCACGTGACCGACTTCGCCCGGGACACGCCCTCGCTCAACGGCCCCCTCGCGCTGTGGACCAACGCGGGCCTGGGCGTCTTCGCGGTGCTCATGGTGATCGGGTGGTGGAGGGCCCGCAGGCGCGGCGCCCCCGCGATGACACTGGCGCTCGCCGTCCCGGTGGCGGTCGCGGTCACCTTCGCCGTCGCCGAGGTGTTCAAGAAGCTGATCGCCGAGGTGCGGCCGTGCTACTCGCTGCCGCACGACTACTTCGTCGAGGCGTGCCCCGTGCGCAGCGACTACGCCTTCCCCAGCGGCCACAGCACCACCGCCTTCGCGACCGTGGCCGCGCTGTGGCTGCTCGACCGGCGGCTCGCCTCCGTCGCCGCGCTCTTCGCGCTGTTCGAGGGCTTCACGCGGGTCTACGTGGGCGCGCACTACCCGCACGACGTGATCGCTTCGGCCGTGCTGTCCCTGCCGGTCGCGTACGCGGTGAGCCGGCTGTTCGCCCTCGCGTTCGGCCCGCTGGTGGCCCGGCTCAGCACCGGGGCGCTGGCGCCGCTGCTCACCGCGCGCACGCCCGCGCACGCGCGCTGACCCGCCCGGCCCCCGCACACAGCGTCGTTCCCCGCCGGCCCCCGGACCCGGGTGCCGGCGGGGAGCGCGCCGCGCGTCTCAGACGTTGTCCGCGAGGTTCACCACACCGCTCAGCGGGCCGTTGAACCGGTCCTGGTCGCCGGGGAAGGTCCCGGAGTCGGCGAACTGCCAGAACGTGTAGAACGGCCAGCCTGCCGGGAGTGTGCCCACGCTGGAGGCGTAGCGCGCGATGAACAGCGGGTCGTTGGCGGAGAACGCCGCCGTGTTGCCGGTGCAGGTGGTCCACCAGTCGGTGGTGGTGTAGATGGTGGGCCACCGGGTGGTCTTGGCGTGCACCTCGTTCACGAACGACGTGATCCAGCTGACCATGGACGCCTGGCTGAGGCCCCAGCAGGTGGACGACGCGCCGTACTCGATGTCCAGCATCGGCGGGAGGGTCTTGCCGTCCTTCGACCAGCCGCCGCCGTGCGCGACGAAGTAGTCCGCCTGCGCGGCACCGGTCGAGGTGCTGGGCGTGGCGAAGTGGTAGGCGCCGCGGATGAACCCCGCGTTGTACGAACCGGTGTAGTTGGCGGAGAAGTCCGGGTCGCGGTAGGTGGTGCCCTCGGTCGCCTTCATGTAGACGAAGCGGGCGCCGTTCGCGTACGCCGACGCCCAGTTGATGGCGCCCTGGTAGTGGCTCACGTCCATGCCGGGGGTCTGGGTGGCCCGCGGTGCGGCGGCGGGCGGCCGTACGGCTCCGCCTTCGTGGGCCCGGACGGTGGAGCCCATCCAGTCGAGTTCCGGGTTCTGGGCGGCCTGGGCGGTGGGGGCCGCCGGTGCGGGGGCCGCGTCCGCCGTCCCGGGCAGCGCGACGGCCAGCCCCGTGAGACCCGCGAGGGCGGCGGCGCAGGGCAGCGCGCGGCGGGCGGATCTGCGGCGGAACGTGCGGGCGAGGTCCATCAGTGCCTCCAGAGGTGGGGGGAGGTTCCGGTGCGCTCACGACGCGCCCAGGGTGCGGGCGTCGCATGGCGAAAGAGTGGCGCGCGGTGGAGGCGGATGTGAAGGGGGGTCGGCGCACGCCGTTGGTCTATACCGGGGAAAGCGGCGGCCACCACGAGGCTGAAAGAAACTTTCAGTCAGGTGGAAGTGGTGCGAAGGTTCCCGACTCCCCTTGTTCGCACGGCGGTTGCCCGCCGCGCGCGTCAGCGGCGGGGCGGGGGGACCGCGGCACGCAGGCGCGGGCCGTCCCGTGCCACGGCCGGCGGGGCGCGGCGGGTCAGCTCTCCGCGGGTCCTGTCACCAGCTCGGGCCGGTGCGGGCCCGGCCCTTCGCCGCCGGCGACGGTGCCGTCCCCGGTGTCCCGCGCGGGACACGGCCAGCGGATCCGTGTGCCGCACAGGGTGACGACGAGCGCGCACGCGGCGACGGCGCCGAGCCCCCACACGAGGCTGGTGGAGTCGGCGATGAAGCCGATCACCGGCGGGCCGCCGAGCAGTCCCGTGGTCCCCATGGCGGCGACCAGGGTGAGGGCGTCGGAGCCCTGCGCCGCGGCGGCCACGTACACGCAGGGGGTGACGGCCGCGATGCCGATGCCGACGCAGGCGAAGCCGATCAGGGCGGGCACCACACCGCCGCTGAGCAGGGCGAGTGCGAGGCCCACGCCGGCGAGCGCGCTGCCGGCGCGCACGATGGGTCCGTCGCCCCAGCGGCTGCGCCAGCCGTCCGCGAAGATCCGCGCGAGCACCATCATGCAGGAGACGACGGCGATGCCCATGGGCGCGAGTTCCGCGGACGCCTTGGCGACGTCCTTCAGGTAGAGCGCCGACCAGTCGTTCATGGCGCCCTCGGTGACGGTGCCGAAGGCCATCGCGCAGCACATCCACAGCGTCATCCTGGTCGGCAGCGTCCACCGGCCGCGCTTCTTCGCCTCCTTGCCGGGCGCCGCCGCCTGCCCGGCGTCCGCGGCGGTCTGCCCTGTACCGGCGGCGGTCTCCTCAGCGGCCGCTGCCGCCCCCTCGTCCACCAGGCCCGACCTGGCCACGGCGAGGAGCAGCAGGAGCAGCGCGGCGGCGACGGCGAAGTGCGCGGTGACGGAGGACGTCACGGCGTTCATGCCGGAGGCGAGCAGCGCGGCACCCAGCGAGCCCGCGCTGAACGTGGCGTGCAGCCTGGCCATCGCGTTGCGCTTGTACCGGACTTCGAGCGCCGCGCCCTGCGCGTTCATGGAGACGTTGAGGGCGCCGACGAGGACGCCGTCGGCGAGCATCACCACGAGCGCGACCGGGTAGTCGGGCGCGGCGGCGAGCGCGAACAGCAGCAGCGCGAGGCCGAGCGCGGACAGCAGCGCGAGCCGCTGCGAGCCGAGGCGCCGCATCAGCCAGGCCACCAGGGGGAAGGAGGCCGCGGCCCCGACCCCGGTGGCCATCAGCAGCAGCCCGACCTCGGCCGTGCTGAGACCGAGGTGCGCCTTGATCGCCGGGACCCGTGAGGCCCAGGTGGCGTACTGGAAGCCGAGGGAGCTGAACAGCGCGGCGGTGGCGAGCTGTGCCCTTCGGAACGGATCGGTGACGCGGAGCACGCGTATCAGCCCTTCTCGTGGTGGAGCGGAGTGCCCGGCACGTGGGCGGACGCGGCCCGGGGCACCGGCCGCCTCCCCTGCGCGGGTTCGCGGGTGCGCGCGTTGCCGTGCCCTGCGGCGACCGGGCGGCTCATGTAGAGCGCGCCCGGCCCGTAGTCGGCGGCGAGCGCGGTCCCGGGGTGCGGGGCGAAACCGCGGGCCGCCCAGAAGGTGTCGGAGCCGCCGACCGCGACCAGCGAGATCCGCCGGTAGCCCTGGGCCCGCGCGGTGGCCGCGAGGTGGCCGAACAGGTGCCTCCCGAGGCCGCGTCCGCGCAGGTCGGACGCGACGACGAGGTCGTGCAGGTGGAGGTTGCTCGACGCGCACGCCGCGGCGCCGGTGGCCGCGAGCGCCGGATAGGCGGACTCGGGGTAGGGCAGGGCGAGGACGTACGCGGCGAGGCGGGCCCCCTGGTGGAGGACGAAGCAGGTGGACGGCGAGGCACGCACCATGGATTCGAGCGGTGCGCGCCCCTCGGAGAGCCCTGAGGGCGCGTAGGCGGCGGCTTCGAGGGCCACGAGGGCGTCCCAGTCGCCGTCGGCGACGTGCCGTATCCGCGGGCCGGGGCCCGGTGCGCTCATCCGCGCGCCACCTCCTCCGGCCCTGCGGCGGCCGGGGCGTCCGGGTCGGGCAGGCAGGTGTACGGGAGGGGCGCGAAGCCGTTGAAGCCCTGGGTCATGTAGCTGGTGGCGTACGCGCCGCTCGACATCACCCACACCGGGTCGCCGCTCGCGAGGGCCTCGGGCACCGCCACCAGGCCGTGCTCGTGCGCGTAGGCGTCGTCGCTGTCGCAGGTGGGGCCTGCGACGACGGCCTGCACGTACGGCCCTTCGGGGTGGGTGGGGAAGACGAGCCGGTACTGGAGCGCGTCCATCTCGTACAGGCCGTTGAACTTCCCGCAGCTGAGGTAGAGCCAGTGTCTTCGCTCGCCGCGCAGGTCCTGACGTGCCGTCAGCCGGGCCGCGTGGGCCCGGATGGCGCCCTGGTCGGCGACGAGGTAGCGACCGGGCTCCACCAGGAACGACAGGGCGCCGTCCGCCTCGTCCCGCAGCCGCTGCATGCCCTCCCTGATGACCGCGAAGATCTTGTCCGTGGGCGGTTCGAGGGGTCTGCCGCGCACGTCCAGGTAGCCGGCGGCGGGCAGTCCGCCGCCGAGGTTGACCTGGTCGGGGCGGATGCCGAGGGGGCGCAGCTCGGCGAGTACGTCCCCGATCCGGTCGAGGGCCGCCCGCCAGGCCCCGGCGGTCATCTGCTGGGAGCCGACGTGCACGGAGAGCCCCGAGGGGACGAGCCCCGCGTCCCTGGCGTCGGTGAGGACGCGCACGGCGTCGTCCGGGGAGCAGCCGTACTTGTTGCTGAGGCCCCACAGCGCACCCTCGCCGTCGGTGGCGAGGCGGCAGAACACCCGGGAGCCGGGGGCGTGGGCGGCGACAGCGGCCACGTCCTGGCGGCTGTCGGTGGCGAAGTCCCGGATGCCGAGCCGGTGGGCGTCGGCGATGTTGCGGTCGGACTTGATGGTGTTGCCGTAGTGCACGGCGGCGGCCGGCACCCCGGTGGCGAGGGCCTGTTCGATCTCCCTGGGGCTGGCCGCGTCGAACCCGGCGCCGCTGCGGGCGAGGCAGTCGAGCACCTCTTCCACTGGGCAGGCTTTCATGGCGAACCGGACTGAGACGCCCGGGAGTTCGCCGACCAGCGTCTCGTAGCGGCGGCGGATGCCGGCCAGGTCGAAGACGATCCTGTCCTCGGCCGAGGCCGCGAGGGCCGCGCGCAGCGTCGCACTCCCGGACGTCATCGGCCGCCCCGGTCCTGCCGGGCGCCCGCACCCGCGAGGCCGAGGGCGCGTGCCGCGTCCACCAGCGGCTCCCAGGCCTCGGCCAGGAGCGCGAAGTCCTCGACGTCGTGGCGGGCCTCGTCCAGCAGACGCTGCCCGCGGCCGGCCAGGAGGTCGGCGAACTCGGCGTATTTGCCGCCCAGTCGGCGGTAGGAGACGTCGAGCGAGGCGAGCCGTTCGGCGTTCTGGGTCCGGTCGAGGGCCGCGCTCTCGCGCACCATCGAGGCGATGAGGGGCGCCCGCAGCCGGTGGCGGCCGTCGAGCAGGGCGCCGCCCGCGCGGCCCATCTGCTCGTAGAGGTGGTTGAAGTAGAGCATCGACAGCAGGAACTTGACGAACCTCAGCTGGTAGGCGGTGAAGCCGGCGCCCGTCCGCCGCTCGGGCGTGTAGAAGTTGACGATGTCGCGGTTGTGCAGGACGCCGGGCAGTCCGGCGTCGTACACGGCGTGCATGAGGAAGTAGTCGCTGCCGATGGTGTCGGTGGCCGGGGGCAGCGGCAGTTGCTCGTGCACACCGTGGAAGCTGATGTTGCACATGTCGATCCGCATCGGGTCGACCACGGTGAGGACCGCGCGGTCCTCGGTGAACGGCTCGGCGCCCGCGCCCCTGAACGACTCCGCCACGAGCGCGCGCTTCTGCTCGGCGCTCCATCCCCGCGGCGCCCACAGGCTCACCATGTCGGCGTAGACGCCGGGGTCGATCTCCTGTATCTCCCCTATGTCGACCGAGAGTTCGCCGATGAAGGAGGCGCCGGCCAGCGACACGGGACGGTCGGCGAGCGCCGGGTCGAGCGCGCTGGCGGTGGCGTGGCGCGCCGCCTCGCGGGCCGGCCTGCCGAGGGAGGCGAGCTCGTGGTGGATGGGATAGACGGGTGCGCCGTCCGCTTCCTGGTAGCGGCTGTCGGAGTCCCTGCGGTGGACGCTCTCGCAGCCGAGGGCCGCGGCGAGGAGGAACGCCCGGTTGGTGCAGGCGCCGTAGGAGAGCCCCTCGGGCAGCATGAGCGCGAGCATCAGGTCGGGCTTGGGCAGTCCCGCGCGGCGCACGGCCCCCAGCAGGAACTCCCGCTGGCGGTCCTCGTCGAGGTGGTGCACGACGACGCCGGGGGCCCTGCCCAGGACTTCGAGGGCCGCGGCGTGCCGGGCGCGCACGGCGACGGGCGCGGAATCGAGGACGAGCAGGTGCACCTCGGTGCCGAACCGCTCGGCGGCGTAGGCCGCTTCCCCGTACACGGCCGAGAGGGTCTCGGCGCACTCCCGGTTGGTGGGGAGGGTCAGGCAGACTCTGCGCATGCCGCGTCCCCGGTGGTGTCGGCGAAGGGCCGGCCGCTCCAGGAGGTGAGGCCGAGCAGCTTGGAGCCGAGGTCCGTCAGCTCGGCGGGGCCGTAGCGCAGCGACTCGTGCCTGACCGGGTCGCCGAGGAGTGTCTTGTTCCACTCGGGGGTGGTCAGGTGGCGCCAGGAGCGCACGCGGGAGCGGCGCAGCTGCTCGTGGGATTCGAGCGCGGGCATCATCGAGAGGTACTGCACGGCACGGACGCCGTCGGCCGAGACGTTGGGCGCGACGCCGTGCGCGAGGGCGCCGTTCCAGATGAGGAGGTCGCCCGCTTCGAGGTCGGGGCGTACGACGGGGTATTCGACGGGGTCGTAGGCGGGTCTGATCGGGTCGCGGTCGGCGGGCTGCTCCACCTTCCAGCGGTCGAAGTCGCGGAACAGCTCGGGGTTGCACTGGAAGCCGCCCTGGTCGGGCTTGGTGTCGCTGAGCGCGACGATGCCCTGCACACGCTGCGGCACCACGCCGAGCGTGGAGTCGATGTCCCAGTGCAGCCTGATGTCGAAGCCGCGCTCGGTGTGCGGGATGAGGGCGCGGTCGCGGGTCCTCACGTTGGGCGGGTTGAGGTTGAGCCGGTCGAGCGTGACCCACAGCTCCTCGCAGTCCCAGACGTCGACGAACGCGTCGTACACGCGCTGGGCCTGCCGGTTGTCCCAGATGAGCTGATGCTGGTAGGCCTCGACGAAGCCGTAGATGTGCAGTTCGCGGTCGAGGTCGGAGCGGTACTCGCGCTCCTCGTACCAGGTCTCGGGGCGTTCGGGGTCGAGGCCCTGGAAGTCCCAGGCGAACTGGAGGAGTTGTTCGGCGGTGGCACGCGGCACGGCCTCCTTGACCACGGTGTAGCCGTAGGTCTGCCAGAACGCGAAGTCCTCCTCGGACAGCACGCGCAGCTTCTGTTCCTTCTTCAGCTCGCGCAGGGGCGTCTGGGCGAGGTAGGTGTCGGCGTCGGCACTGAAGTAGGGGACGGGGGACGCAGCTCGGTACAGGTGGCGGTCGGATGCCGGCATGCGGTCGCTCCAAGGCTCGTTCTTCTGTCACGGTCACGGGTCGGTGCGCTCCGGGCGCGCGGGCGCGGCGGAGGGACCGGTGTGGGGGGACATGCACGGCCGCCGCGTCGCACAGCGGTGTCGCGGGGCCGGTGGACGGGCCACGGAGGGCGGGCCGTCTCGCGGGCGCCGAGGGGCGCCGTCAGGAAGCCGTTGTCGCGACCGGGGCCGCCCGCGGGAGGGGGGAAGGGGGCGCCGGTCGGGCGGTTTTCAGGCGTCTGCGCCGGATCGGGGGTCGGGGGGCACGCACGGCCGGGCCGCGGGACCGGCCGCCGACGGTGTGGTTCTCAGCGAATACAGCACCAGCTTCTCGCCCCTTGCACTTGCCCTTGCGCTTACCGCCCGTCACCGTACGGGCCATGGACGTTCTGCGCGTCCCAGTAGTGGTGCGCGGCGAACGGACGGACCAGCGAGGCCGGTCCGGGTCCCGCGCCGCACGCGTCACCGACGTCCCACCAAAATGGACTAGACCAACACCCCTGTCAATAGCGGCACCCGGCCCCGCCCGGTGACCGGACGCCACCCCCCGGGGGACCGCGCGGGGAGTTCCGCAGCGGCCCCACAGGGAGGTACCGAGGGGTCCACGCGAAGACGGCCGAGGGGTCCACGCGAAGACGACGGCGGGGAGGGAGCCGCGCCGCGCCGACCGGCTCACAGCCCCCTTGACACCTCGATTGGTACAGGCCAATATCCAATTGGCCTGTACCAATCACACCCGCTCGCTCGGTATGTCCCCGCTCCCCCGGAAGGCCCGGTCGATGACCTCCAGCATGCACACCAAGGACGTGCGCAGGCTCGCGCTCTCCGTTCTCCAGCCGGGTTTCGTGGGTACCGAGGCGCCGGACTGGGTCCTGCGCGCGATCCGTGACGGGCTGTCATCGGTCGTGCTGTTCACCCGCAACATCGTCTCGCCCCAGCAGGTCGCGCGCCTGACCGCGCAGCTGCGGCAGGAGAACCCCGCCCTCGTCATCGCGATCGACGAGGAGGCGGGCGACGTCACGCGCCTGGAGTCGGCGACCGGCTCCACCCGGCCAGGCAACTTCGCCCTCGGCGCGGTGGACGACGTCGAACTCACTGAGTCCGTCGCGCGGGACCTCGGCAGGCAGCTGCACGCGGCCGGCGTCAGCCTCGACTACGCGCCGAGCGTCGACGTGAACTCCAACCCGGACAACCCCATCATCGGCGTGCGGTCCTTCGGCACCGCGCCCGACGTGGTCTCCCGGCACACGGCCGCCTGGGTCCGGGGGCTCCAGTCGGCGGGCGTGGCCGCCTGCGCCAAGCACTTCCCCGGCCACGGCGACGTGGCGGTCGACTCCCACCACGGACTGCCGAGTTACGACGCGGGCGCCGACGAGATCGCCGAGCAGGCCCTGCCGCCGTTCCGCGCCGCTCTCGCCGCGGGCGTGCGCGCCGTGATGAGCGGCCACCTCCTCGTGCCCGCCTACGACCCCGAGTCGCCCGCCACCCTCAGCCGCCGCATCCTGGTCGAACTGCTCCGCAAGGAGCTGGGGTTCGACGGCCTGATCGTCACCGACGCCATCGAGATGGGCGCGGTCACCGACCTCTACGGCATCGGCGGCGCCACCGTGCGGGCGCTCGCCGCGGGCGCCGACGCGATCTGTGTCGGCGGCGAGAGCGCCGAGGAGTCGACCACGCGGCTCCTCACCGCGTCGGTGGTCGACGCCGTCGCCTCGGGTGAACTGCCGCTCGACCGGCTCGCGGAGGCGAGCGAGCGGGTGCGGGAGTTCGCCGACTGGTCGACCGGGCTCGGCGGCTCGGTCCCCGTCGACCCGGTCAGCCGGGACATCGGCTATGTCGCGGCACGGCGCGCCGTCCGGCTGAGCGGGCCCGCAGCGGACGCCCTGCCGCTCGCGGCCGCCCCCCATGTCGTGGAGCTGGTGCCGTCGACCAACCTGGCCATCGGCAAGGAGACGCCGTGGGGCGTCGCCGTGCCGCTGCGCGAGCGCGTCCCCGGTACGACGTTCGTACGCCTGCACCCGCAGGAGCTGGCGGAAGGCCCTGCCGCCCTGCGCGAGTACGGGCTCGCGCCCGCGGCCGGCCGCCCCCTTGTGGTGGTCGTCCGCGACGCCGCCCGGCACGCCTGGATGGGCAGCGCGCTCGCGGACCTCACCGCGGCGCGGCCCGACGCGATCGTGGTGGAGATGGGCCTGCCCGGCGCGGCAACGGCCCCCGGAGCGCTGCACATCTTCACGCACGGCGCCACGGCCGCGTCCGGGGTGGCGGCTGCCGAGGTCCTCGCGGGCTCGCGCCGTACCGCCGACGCGGTGCCCGAGGCGCTCGCGGGGCCGCGCGTCTGACGCGTCCCCGGAGCCCGCGGGCTCCAACGGCCGCGGACCGCGGGCTCCGGGGACGCGGGGCTCCGGGAGGGCCGTGACCGCCGCCGCGTCGGCCGCGCGCCTCACACCGTGAAGCGGTCAGGGTCCGCGGCCTTCCAGTCGGCGGCCCAGTCCGCGGGCGGCTCGTCGAGCAGCCTGCCGGGTTCGAGCCACTCGTACAGCTCGTCGTAGGAGCGCACCGTGTACGGGTCGGTCCTACGGCGCAGCATGTGCGGCCGCAGCTGCGCCGGGTCGGTGACCCCCATGGACGCCATGATCTGGAGGGCGCCCGCGACGGTGGCCTCCTGGAGCCTGCGGACGCGCTCCGTCTTGTCCCCGACGTGCAGGGCCCGCGCCCTGCGGGGGTCCTGGGTGGTGACGCCGGTGGGGCAGGTGTTGGTGTGGCAGCGCTGCGCCTGGATGCACCCCACCGCGAACATCATGGCGCGGGCCGCGTTGCCGTAGTCGGCGCCCTGCACCAGCCGCTTGACCAGGTCGGCGCCGGTGGCGATCTTGCCGCTCGCGCCGATCCTGACGCGGTCCCTCAGCCCCGTGCCGACGAGCGCGTTGTGCACGGTGAGCAGGCCCTCCGTCAGGGGCGTGCCGAGGTGGTCGGCGAACTCGAGGGGCGCAGCGCCCGTCCCGCCCTCGCCGCCGTCCACCACGATGAAGTCGGGCGCGGTGCCCTCGTCGAGCATCGCCTTGCACACGGCGAGGAACTGCCGCCGCGAACCGGGGCAGATCTTGAAGCCGGTGGGCTTGCCCCCGGAGAGCTCCCGCATCCTGGCGAGGAAGCGCACCAGCTCGCGGGGCGTGGAGAAGACGCGGTGGTACGGCGGCGAGACGACCGTACGCCCCTCGGGCACGTCCCGTACGCGGGCGATCTCGGCGTTGACCTTGGAGCCCGGCAGCACACCGCCGATGCCGGGCTTGGCGCCCTGCGACAGCTTCAGGGACACGCACTTCACACTGTCGTGGGCCGCCTTCCCGGCGAACTCCCCCGGGTCGAAACCGCCGTCGCGGGTGCGGCAGCCGAAGTATCCCGTGCCGATCTCCCAGACGAGGTCGCCGCCCGGCCGCAGGTGGTACTCGGACAGACCGCCTTCACCGGTGTCCTGCGCGAAACCCCCCGCCGCCGCACCGCCATTGAGCGCGAGGACCGCGTTGGCCGAGAGCGAGCCGAAGCTCATCGCGGACACGTTGAGCAGCGCCATGCCGTAGGGGCGGGTGCAGTCGGGCCCGCCGACGCGCACCCGCGGCGGCGTCTCGGGCACCGGGCGGGGCGCCATGGAGGGGACGAGGAACTCGTACCCGGTCGCGTAGACGTCGCGCTCCGTGCCGAACGGCTCCTCGGCCGCGGTGCCCTTGGCCCGCTCGTAGACGATGCTGCGGGTGTCGCGGTCGAAGGGGCGGCCGTCGTAGCTGCGCTCCACGAAGTACTGCTGCATCTCGGGGCGGATGCTCTCCAGCAGGTACCTGGCGTGGCCGAGCACCGGGTAGTTGCGCAGCACGGTGTGCCTGCGCTGGAGCAGGTCCCACAGGCCGAGCGCGGCGACGAGCAGGAGCGGCGCGGCGCCGAACGACCACCACGGGGAGGCCGCCGCCGCGAGCACCGCGGCGGTCGCCGACGCACACCACAGGAGAACCACAGAGCCGATACGTGTCACACGGGCCGCGTTGCCCGGCGCGGGCGGCCCACACCCGGTGGCGGCCCAAGATTCCCCCAAGGCCATCCGGCCCGCCGAGCGGTGTCACACCGGCGACCCGGCGCGGCCCGCGTGCCGCTCGTGCCCGCCCGCGCCGTCCTGCCGCGCGGCGGGCAGGGGCGCGGCGGGGCGGGCGCGGTGCCATGCCGCGTCCCGCAGCAGGCGCAGGCCGTTGAGCCCGACGACCACGGTGGAGCCCTCGTGGCCGAGGACACCGAGCGGCAGCGGCAGGCGGCCCGCGAGGTCCCACACCACGAGGCCCGCGATGAACACACCGCCGATCACGAGGTTCTGCACGACGAGCCGCCGCGCGCGGCGGGACAGCGCCACCACCGCGGGTACGGTGGCCAGTTCGTCGCGCACGACGACGGCGTCGGCCGTCTCCAGGGCGAGGTCGGACCCGGCGCGCCCCATCGCGACGCCGACATGGGCGGTGGCGAGCGCGGGCGCGTCGTTGACCCCGTCGCCCACGACCAGCACCCGCGCGCCGCGCGCGGCCTGCTCCCCGACGGCCGCCGCCTTCTGCTGGGGCAGCAGCCCCGCGCGTACGTCGGTGATGCCGGCCTCGGCCGCGAGCCGGGCTGCGGCGCGCTCGTTGTCCCCGGTCAGCAGCGTCACACCGGCCCCGGTGAGGGCGCCGAGTGCCGCGACGGTGCGGGCGGCGTCCCGGCGCAGCCGGTCGGCGACGCCCAGCACGCCGACGGTCCTGCCCTCGTACCTGACGAGCACGGCGGTGCGCCCGCCTGCCTCGACCTCCGCCACCAGTGCTGCCGCGGCGGAGCCCGGATCAGCCGCCGCGGCGAGGCGGCCCGGCGCGCCGACCTCGACGGTGCGCCCACCGACGCGTGCCCTGACGCCGACGCCGGGCTCCGAGGCGAAGCCCGCCGCCGGGGACAGGCGGAGGCCGCGCTCCTCGGCGGCCGCGACGACGGCCCGGCCGAGGGGGTGCTCGCTGGGGTGCTCGGCGGCCGCGGCCAGTGCGAGCACCTCCCCGGCGCCGAGCCCGCCGCCGGGGACCGGGCGGACGTCCGTGACGCGCGGAGTGCCCTCCGTCAGCGTGCCGGTCTTGTCCAGCGCCGCCCGGTCGACCTGGCCCAGGCGCTCCATCACCAGCGCCGACTTGACCAGCACGCCGTGGCGCCCGGCGGTGGCGATGGAGGCGAGCAGCGGCGGCATGGTGGCGAGCATCACCGCGCACGGCGACGCGACGATCATGAAGGTCATCGCGCGCAGCAGTGCGGTCGTGACCGGGGAGCCGAACGCGAGCGGGACGAGGAAGACCGCGAGGGTGGCGGCCACCATGCCCAGCGAGTAGCGCTGTTCGACCTTCTCGACGAACAGCTGGGCGGGCGCCTTGGTCGCGGACGCCTCCTCCACCATGGCGACGATCCGGGCGATCACCGAGTCCGCGGGGTCCCTGACGACCGTGACGCGCAGGGCGCCGGTGCCGTTGAGCGTCCCGGCGAACACCTCGTCACCCGGCCGCTTGGCCACCGGGAGCGGCTCGCCCGTGATGGTGGCCTGGTCGACCTCGCCGGCCCCGTCCGCGACGGTGCCGTCCGCGCCGATCCGTTCACCGGGGCGCACCAGGACGGTGTCGCCCACCGCGAGTCGGCCCGTGGGCACCCGCTCCTCCCGCACGCCGCCGGAAGGCGTCTCCACGAGCCGGGTCGCGGTGGCGGGCGCGAGGTCGAGCAGGCCGCGCACGGCGTCCCTGGTACGAGCCGTGGCCAGCGCCTCAAGCGCGCCCGACGTGGCGAAGATGACGATCAGCAGGGCGCCGTCGAGCACCTGCCCGATGGCGGCGGCGCCGAGCGCGGCGACGACCATCAGGAGGTCGACGTCGAGCGTGCGCTCCCGCAGGTCGCGCAGTCCCGCGAGACCCGGCTCCCACCCCCCGGTGGCGTAGACGGCCGCGAGCAGCGGCCCCCAGGCCCATGCGGGGGCTCCGGCGAGGTCGAGCGGAAGCGCGGCCAGGAACAGCAGCAGGGCGGCCAGCGCCCACCGCGCCTCGGGCAGGGCCAGCGCGCGGGAGCGGCGGGGCGGCGCCGCGAGGCGGCCGGCGGGAGCGGACGCAAGGGGCGGGGCCTGGCTGGGCGTCATGGCGGTACGTGCCCTTCGCGCGGGAGCGGAGACCGACGGCGCCCACCCTAACAGGAATACTTGAACATCCATTCATTCGTTTTGGTCCGTAGGATGGGCCCATGGGCCATGGAGCACCTCCCCAGGACGGCGGTCACGCCGGCGACGCGCCGCGCACCCGGCTGACGCCGCAGAACGCACAGCAGGTCGCGACCGCCCTGCAGGCCCTGTCCACGCCGTCGCGGCTGCTGATCCTCGCCCGCCTGCGTGAGGGACCCTGTGCCGCGACGGAGCTCGCGGCCGCGGTCGGCATGGAGCAGAGCGCCTGCTCCCACCAGCTGCGCCTGCTGCGCAACCTCGGCCTTGTCACCGGCACCCGTACAGGACGCTCCGTCGTGTACGCCCTGCACGACAGCCATGTCGCCGCCCTCCTCGACCAGGCCGTCCACCATGTCGAGCACCTGCGGCTCGGCCTCGTGGACCCGCCCGCGCGGGATGCCGCCCCGGCCTCCGCGCGCTGACACCGCCGCGCCCCCTCCGTACGGTCGCGGCCCGCGGCCGTACGGGTGGCGCGGGACGCCCGGGATGCATGAGCGGTGGCCCGCCGGGCACTCGGTGCGGGAGCGCGCCGAGTCCGACTGGTGAGGAGGGGCCCCATGCCCGCAGGATCGAACCGCAAGCGCGAGCGGCAGTACGAGCACATCAAGGAGAGCTCGCGGGAGCGCGGCGCCTCCCCGGGGCGCGCGAAGGAGATCGCCGCGCGCACCGTGAACAAGGAGCGCGCGCGCAGTGGCGAGGCCGGGTCCGCGGGCAAGGTGTCCACGCGCGACCCCAAGTCCGCGTCGCAGCGCGGCGGCGAGCGGTCCCACAAGGGCCCGCAGAGCCCCACGAAGGACCAGCTCTACGCCGAGGCGAAGAAGAAGAACGTGGAGGGCCGCTCGTCCATGAACAAGGACCAGCTGCGGCGGGCGCTCGGGCGCTGACCCCCGGCCGGGGTCGGGCCCCGCCCGGACGGGGCCGTTTCACATCGCGACCGCGGGCTACTCGCGGATCATGGTGCGAATCGGATACACGATGATGACGGAGCAGGCCGGTCCCCGCGAACTCGTCGAGCACGTGGTGGGCGCCGAGCGGGCCGGGTTCGACTTCTCGGTCACCTCCGACCACTTCTTCCCCTGGCTCACGGAGCAGGGCCACTCGCCGTACGCGTGGAGCGTCCTGGGCGCCGCCGCGCAGGCCACCTCGCGCATCCCGCTCATGACCTACGTGACCTGCCCGACGACGCGCTACCACCCGGCCGTGGTCGCCCAGAAGGCCGCCACGGTGCAGCTGCTGTCCGAGGGCCGCTTCCGCCTCGGCCTCGGCTCGGGCGAGAACCTCAACGAGCATGTCGTCGGCCGCGGCTGGCCGGGCGTCCGGGAGCGCCAGGAGAAGCTGGCCGAGGCCGTGGAGATCATCCGGCGGCTGTTCGCAGGCGGCTACGTCTCGTACCGGGGCACGCACTTCACCGTCGACAGCGCGAAGCTCTGGGACCTGCCGCAGGCCGCTCCCCCGATCGGGATCGCCGTCTCGGGCGAGAGCTCCTGCCGCATCGCGGGCGAACTCGGCGACCTGGTGATCGCCACCGAGCCGGAGCGCGCCCTGCTCGACGCCTTCGACCGGCACGGCGGCGCGGGGAAGCCCAAAGTGGGCCAGGTGCCCATCTGCTACGACACGGACCGCGACGCCGCCGTGGCGCGGGCGCACGCGCAGTTCCGCTGGTCCGTCGGGCCCTGGCCCGTCAACGCGCAGCTGCCGACGCCCGCGGCCTTCGACGGCGCGACGCGGTACGTCACCCGGGACGACATCGCCGAGGCGATTCCCTGCGGCAGCGACGTGGACACGTTCGTGGACGCCGTACGGGCCTACGCGGACGCCGGCTTCACCGAGGTCGCCCTGGTCCAGATCGGCGGCGACCACCAGGAGCCGTTCCTCGGCTGGGCGGAGAAGGAACTGCTGCCCGCGCTGCGGGAGCTGTGAGCCGGGCCGCGGGGCCGTACAGCGGCGGGCGGCGCCGGCTCCCCCCGGGTCCCGCCACCGCCCGCCGCGCCGCGCGCTCCGCCGTCAGGCCGCCGCGCCGGCGAGCTGCCCGTCGGGGTGGAGGACGACCTTGGTCCAGCCCTCGTCGCGGGCGTCGAAGTGCCGGTAGGCCTCGGGTCCCTGTTCCAGCGGCAGGTCGTGGGAGACCAGGAACCCCGGTTCGGCCCTGCCCGCCGCGATCAGGTCGCGCAGCGCCCGGTTGTACCGTTTGACGGGCGCCTGCCCCGTCCCCATCGACTGGCCCTTGAACCACATCAGCCCGTAGTCGAAGGGGATCCTGCCCTCGGCCTCCAGGTCGCCCTGGGCCCGGCTGCCACCCGGGTCCTGCGGCAGGAAGATGCCGACCACGCCGAGCCTGCCGGTGAACCGCACGGCGTCGACGAGGCCGTCCAGTGTCAGGGCCGCGTTCTCGTTGCCCTGCGGGTCGTGCGCCTGGTAGCCGACGCATTCGCAGCCGTTGTCGGCGCCGAGGCCGAGCGTCGCCTCCTTGACGACCTCCGCCGGGTCGCTCTCCCTGGTGTCGATCGGGATCGCGCCGATCCGTTCGGCGAGCGCGAGGCGGTCGCTCTGGTGGTCGGCGACCCAGACGCGCCCCGCGCCCTTGAGGATCGCGGAGTACGCGGCCATCAGGCCGACCGGTCCCGCGCCGTAGACGAGCGTCTGGTCGCCAGGACCGACGCCCGCCATCTCGGTGGCGTGGTAGCCGGTGGGGAAGATGTCCGCCAGCATCACGTAGTCGTCCTGGCGCTCCTCTGCGTCCTCGCCGAGGAGCAGCGCGTTGAAGTCGCCGTGCGGCACGCGCAGGAACTCGGCCTGCCCGCCCTCGTACGGGCCCATGTCGGCGAAGCCGTACGCGGCGCCGGCGAGCGCGGGCTCGGGCTGCATGGTGAGGCAGTAGTTGGTCAGGCCGCGCTCGCACTGCTTGCAGAAGCCGCAGCCGATGTTGAACGGCAGGACGACGTAGTCGCCCACCTTGACCTTGCTCACGCCGGGGCCGGTCTCGACGACCTCGCCGAGGTTCTCGTGGCCGAGGACGCGCCCCTCCTCGAAGGAGGTGCGGCCCTCGTACATGTGCAGGTCGGAGCCGCAGATATTGGTGCTGGTGACGCGGACGACGATGTCGTTGGGGTCCTCGATCCGCGCGTCGGGCACCTCCTGGACGCCGATGTCCCCGGGGCCGCGGTAGACGAGTGCTTTCACGGTGTGCCGCTCTCCGACCACCCGACGGCCCGCGGCACCACCGGCGGGCGGTGGGGGCGCGGCGGGCGGTCTGGTCGGTTTCGTGGTCGGCCGGACGCGCCCCGCGGGGCCGTCCGGCCCACTTCCACCCTGGCACCGTTCGACCGGCCGCGCCAAGGGGCGGCCGGTCGCCGCGCGGACCGCCCGCGGCCGGCGGCTGCGGGGGCGCACGCGCGCGGCCCGTGCTGTACTGGCCGGGTGGAGCGCAAGCACCCCGTGCCGTTCGCGCCGCGCGCCGGGAGGACGTCCGGCGACACGGCGCCGGGGGCCGTGGGCGGCCGGCGGGCCGAGGAGGTGCGGCGCCGGGTCCGGCTCATGATCGAGATCACCGCGCGGGCCGGGGAGTATCGCAAGGGGCTGCTGACCGCGGCGGCCCGCCTGAGCGCCGAGGAGGCGACCATCCTCTCCGACCTGGAACGCCTGGGCCTCCAGGTGCCGCAGCTGCACGACGTGCTGTGCGGCGGGCACGTGCTGGTGGACGACCCCGGGCTCTACACGGCCTGGCGGTTCGACGGCGTCAGCCATCCGCGGCTCTCCAGCCACCACCTCGACATCGACAAGAAGCGCTACCCGGACATCGGGATGCGCGGCCAGGTCGTGCGGGAGAAGCTGCACGGACGCACGGCGCGGGGCACCTGGGTGCAACTGGAGAAGACCCCGGCCGCCTTCGGCGAGAACCGGCTGCCACGCCCCGGCGACCTGCGGCACCTCGTGGACTACGTGGTCTACCGGGTCACGCGCAGCAACGTCGGCCCCTGGGGCCTTTCGCGGATGACGGAGCGCCGCCCGATGTACCTCTCGCCCGACCTCGCCCTGCCCACGTCGCTCACGCCGCCGGTCGCGCGGGAGCTGACCCGGGCGCTGCGCGGGATCGAGGAGGACGACGACAGGACGGCGGTCTCCCGCGACCTGGCGGCGCGCTTCCCGCCGCCGGACCGCGCGGACCTCTCGGCCGAGCTGGGCGGCACGCTGTCCGGCAGGTCGGGGCGCGGCCTGTTCGGCAACTCAGAGGTGTGGGTCACGGAGACGCCCTCGCGCGGCGCCGCCGAGGTGTTCCGCCTCAGCGCGGCACAGGGCGCGAACGCGCGTCCGGGCCGGAGCGGGGAGGTGCCCCATGAGCGGTGACCGGGCGGGCGCTCCCCCGCCCGCGCAGGACGGGCCCGGCTCCGGCTCCGGCTCCGGCGAGGCCAGGGTGCCCGAGGGGCTGGTGTCCGCCGTGGTGAACCTGGTGGACACCGGGCCCGTGCTGCTCGGCGCCTACACGATCGCGGAGTTGACGGCGGTGGACGCGGTCGTGGACTTTTTGGAGACACGCCCCTCGGACGAGGTGCTCGCCGAGGCCGTGCGCTCGCTTGCCGCGCGCCAGATGCTGGTGGCGGGCTCGGCGCCCGACCAGGTCCAGGTGCGCGGCGACCTGGGCATCGCGGTCGCCTTCCAGCAGCGGGCGCGGAGCGTGCTCGACGCCCGTACGACCGGTACGGAGCCGGGCGAGCCCTGGCGGATCCTGCTGCTGCCCCAGCCCGAGCACATCTGCCTGCTGCTTCGCATCGACGCGCTGGGCGTCCACCAGATCGGCCTGTACGCCTTCGACGAGGCCCTCGACATGCTCGTCGACTGGCTGCCGCGCGGCCCGGCGGCCGATCCCGCTCCCGGCGCGGACGCCGACGCCGTCCTGACCGGCGCCGAACGGTCCGCGCTCGTCACCGTCACCCACTACACCGCACGGGGCTCGGCCGAAGTGGCGGGATCGAGCACCGACCTGGTCCTGGCGCGCCGCGGCGGGCGGCTGCACCTCTTCACCCGGGACCCGGCCGACCGGGACCGCCTGGTGGCGGGCCGTGCGGACGGCAGGGACGGTGTGCGCGACAGGGTCGGCGCGCTGCTGTCCACCTGACCACGGCCGTCCGGCGCGTGCGGCTCAACCCGCGCCACCGGAAGGGGGCTTCACACCGACGCCTGCCCAGATCGGGGCGGCGGTGTCGTCGGGGGCCGCGTCGGGCGTGCCGACGTCGAGTGTCCGCGCGTCGGGGCGCCACCGGTGCGGCGCGACCAGGCCGGGCTCGATCAGCTCCGTGCCGTCGAAGAAGCGCAGGGCGTCGTCCCTGGTGGCCGGGTGCAGGTCGATGCCCTGTGCGCCGAAGTCCTCCTCAAGACTGGCAGATCCCCCCGCGAGCTCCTTGGCGAAAACACTGATCAGGAGGTAACTCCCGGCGGGCAGGGCGTCGACAAGGCGCCGCACCAGGGCGTGCGGCCGCGCCTCGGGCGCGATCCAGTGCAGCAGCAGCCCCATGGACAGGGCGACGGGCTGCCCGAGGTCGAGGACCTCCCGCAGCTGGGGGGCCGTCAGGATGCTGTCCGGGTCGGTGAAGTCCGCCTGCACGTACGTCGTGCGCCCGGCGGGCCCGCTGGTGTGCAGGGCCCGCGAGTGGGCCAGGACGATCGGGTCGTTGTCCACGTAGACGATGCGGGACTCCGGCGCGACGCTCTGGGCGACCTCGTGGAGGTTGGGCGAGGTGGGGATGCCCGTGCCGATGTCGAGGAACTGGCGGATGCCCGCCTCGGCCGCGAGGCGGCGCACGGCCCGCAGCACGAAGTCCCGGTTGACGCGGGCCGCGAGCTTCACGGTCGGCATCTTCTCCGCGACTCTCTCGGCCATGTCGCGGTCCGGCCGGTAGTTGGTCTTGCCACCGAGGAACACGTCGTACATGCGCGCCGGATGGGGGATGTCCGTGCGCAGGTCGAGCGGCGGACGGTGGCCCGCGCGACTCATCCAGCCATCCGCATCCGACATCGGCAGCGCCGCCTCTCTCGCGTCAACTCCCCCACTCTATCGGCGGATCCGCACCCCTTGCGGACGCGGGGGTGCCGGGGGCCCGTGGCGGTGCACGGTCCGTGCCCGGGGACCCCGGGCGCGCGGCCCCGTCCCGCGCCCGCGCCCGCGCCCGCGCCGGGGGAAGATCCCTCCGTCCTCTACGCTGGTGAACCGTCATAGCACCCGCAACGTTGTTCACGAGTGGCTGGGCCGGGGCCGCTCCCGGCCCGTTCTGCCCGAGTACGAAGAAGGATCATGGACGAGGTCAGCACAGCCGAGAACTACACCACCGCAGTTCTGCGACGATTTGAGGCAAGAGGCAGTCGTGACGCCCTGATAGCCGGGGACCGCCGCATCAGCGGGGCCGAGGCCGCGCACACCGTACTGAGGTTCGCGGCGGTCCTCAAGGACGCCGGACTGGGGCGCGGCGACGGGGTGGCACTCTTCGTCCAGAATTCCCCGGAAGCGTTGCTTTTGCAACTTGCCATTCACTTCTCCGGGTGCCGTCTGGTCTTCGTACCGCCGGAGCCCGGCAACGGCGAGCTGGGGGCGCTGATCCGCAGGGCGGACGTCCGGATGCTGCTGTTCGACCCGGCCTTCGAGGACCGGACCAGGCGGATCACCGAGGAGGTCGGGATCCCGCACGTCTTCGGCGTGGGCCCGTCCGCCGTGGCACCCGACTTCGTCGAGGCCGCCGAGGGGCGGGAGGCCCTCGCGCCGCAGGACGCCGCAGACGGCCGCCACCTGGCCACCCTGCTGTACACCGGCGGCACCACGGGCCTGCCGAAGCTGGTCACCCACCGCAGCAGCTACTACCGCGGGTTCATGGACATCTCGGTGGACTTCACCGACGCCGCGGTGGCCGAGCCGGTGCTGCTCATCGGCACGCTCGTGACGCACACCAGCGGCCACGCGGCTTTCCTGGTGGGCGTGTTGAGCGGACACACCATCGTGCTGCTGCGGACGTTCGACGCCGGGGCGGCCCTGTCGGCCATGGCGCGCGAGCGCGTCACCCGGCTCATGATCGTCACGCCCATGCTGTACGAGTTGCTCGACCACCCGCGGTGCCGCCCCCACGGCTTCCCCGCCCTCAAGACCCTCTACTACACGGGCGCCGCCGCCTCCCCCGCCCGGCTGCGGCAGGCTATCGAGGTCTTCGGCCCGGTCCTGCACCAGGTCTACGGGGCGTCCGAGAACGGCGGCGTCACCGAACTCACCCCCGCGGAGCACGACCTGGACCGGCCCGAGTCGCTGACCAGCTGCGGGCGCCCCGGTGCGGGGGTCGAGGTGGAGCTGCGCGACCCCGAGGGCAAGCCGGTGGCCGTGGGCGAGACCGGCGAGCTGTACGTCCGCGGCGACCGGGTCATGGAGGGTTACTGGAACGACCCCGAGCGCACGGCCGAAGTGCTCGACGCGGACGGCTGGTTCCGCAGCGGCGACCTGGCACGCCAGGACGAGGACGGGTACTTCTACCTGGTCGACCGTGCGCGCGACATCATCGTGACGGGCCGCACCGCGGACAACGTCTACTCCCGGCTGCTCGACGACTTCCTGAGCGGCCACCCGGCGGTCAGGGAGGCCGCCACCGTGGGCCTGCCTGGCGCGGACGGCACGGAGTCCGTGCACGTGGTGCTGGTCCCGCGCGACTCCTCGGACACCCCGGACCTCCCCGCGCTCACCGTCGAGATCGTCGAGGCGCTCGGGGAACTCTACGCGCCCGAGTCCTATTCGTTCGCCGCCTCCCTCCCCCGCACGACCGTCGGCAAGACCGACAAGAAGGCGCTGCGCGCGGCCCTGGCTCCGGCGTAACGGGCAAGCCGGCGCGCGGCCCACGGCCCGAACACCCGCGCGGGACGGGGCGATGTCTCCCCGTCCCGCTGACGGCGGCTCGGCGGCCCGCTACGCTCCCGGTGTGTCTGCCACGCCTGATCATGACGACCGCCGCGTCGCCGCCGCGCCCGTGCTGGGTGAGGAGTACGCCCTTGACGGGGCGTGGGTGATCCGCGTACGCGGTGACCTGGACCTCGACTCGCTCCCGCCGCTGCGCGCGGCTCTGGAGGCGGCCACCGGCACCCGTCCGGTGACGGTCCTCGACGCGAGCGGGGTGACCTTCGCGGACTCCAGCGCGCTGAACCTGCTCCTGGACACCGCGCAGGCCGCCACCCTGCGGATCGCGGCCCCCTCTGAGGCGCTGCTCCGGCTGCTGCGGATCACCGGAGCCGACCAGGTCCTGCCCGTGTGGCCGGACGTGGCGCGGGCGGCGGCCGGCTGACGGAGCGGTCCGGGGGGCCGCGCGCCGGCTCGCCCGCCGAGCACGTCCGCCGCAGGGGCGCACGTCCGGGCAGGGTGCCCGGGGTGGCCGGAGGGCCGGGGTGCCCGAGGGGCCGGGGTCCCGGGAGGCCGGGAGGCCGGGAGTACAGCCCGGCCTCCCGTCCCGCGTCCGTCGTGGGGCGGCGCACCGTGCGTAGGCTCGGGAACATGACCACACATTTCAACGTCGTCGTCCTGGGCGCGGGCCCCGGCGGGTACACCGCCGCGGTCCGCAGCGCCCAACTGGGCCAGTCAGTGGCGGTGGTGGAGGAGCGCTACTGGGGCGGGGTCTGCCTGAACGTGGGGTGCATCCCCTCGAAGGCCCTGCTGCGCAACGCCGAGCTGGCCCACATCTTCACGCGGGAGGCGAAGACCTTCGGCATCCGCGTGGACGGCACGGTGAGCTTCGACTACCACGAGGCGTACGCCCGCAGCCGCCGGGTCGCCGACGGGCGGGTCAAGGGCGTGCACTACCTGATGAAGAAGAACCGGATCACCGAGTACGACGGGACCGGGACCTTCCTCGACGACCACACCCTCGCGGTGCGCACCGCGGACGGCACGTCCGAGACCCTCACGTTCGACCACTGCGTGATCGCCGCGGGCGCGTCGACCCGGCTGCTGCCGGGAACCTCGCTGAGCGAGCGCGTGGTGACGTACGAGGAGCAGATCCTCAGCGAGGAGCTGCCGGAGAGCATCGTCATCGCCGGCTCGGGCGCCATCGGTGTCGAGTTCGCGTACGTCCTGCACAACTACGGCGTGCAGGTCACCCTGGTGGAGTTCCTCGACCGGCTCGTCCCCCTGGAGGACGAGGAGGTCTCCGCGGAACTCGCCAGGCGCTACCGCAAGCTGGGCGTCAACGTGCTGACCTCGACGCGGGTCGAATCGGTCGACGACTCGGGCGACACGGTGCGGGTGCAGGTGGCCACGGACGGCCGGCGGCAGACCCTGGAGGCCGACAAGGTGCTCCAGGCCATCGGCTTCCGGCCCCGGGTCACCGGTTACGGCCTGGAGAACACGGGGGTGCGCCTGACGGAGCGCGGCGCGATCGACGTGGACGCCCGGTGCCGCACGAACGTCCCGCACATCTACGCCATCGGCGACGTCACGGCCAAGCTCATGCTCGCCCACGCCGCGGAGGCCATGGGCGTGGTGGCCGCGGAGACCCTGGCGGGCGCGGAGACCATGGAGCTCGACTATGTGATGATCCCCCGCGCGACCTACTGCCAGCCGCAGATCGCGAGCTTCGGGTGGACGGAGGCCCAGGCCAGGGAGCGGGGCTTCGACGTGCGGGTGCAGAAGTTCCCGTTCACGGCGAACGGCAAGGCGCACGGTCTGGGCGACCCGGCCGGGTTCGTCAAGATCCTCAGCGACGGCCGGTACGGCGAACTGCTCGGCGCCCATCTCATCGGGCCTGAGGTGACCGAGCTGCTGCCCGAGCTGACCCTGGCTCAGCAGTGGGACCTGACGGTCCACGAGGCGGCCCGCAACGTCCACGCGCACCCCACGCTGGGCGAGGCGGTGAAGGAGGCCCTGCACGGCCTCGCGGGGCACATGATCAATATGTGAGGCGCCCGACACCCCGGCCCCCCCGGCCCGCCTGTCGCCGCGCCGCGCCGGGGCGGCGCGGTGTGGCGGCCGTCTCCCCCCGACCGATTGACGTACCTCGGTCAGGATCCGTAGGCTCCGCGGGTAAGGATGGTGTAAGGAAGCTGGTGAGAGTCCAGCACGGTCGCGCCACTGTGAACGGATCCGCCACGGGTCCGCAGTCAGACACTTCACCATCACGACGCTCCACCCACGCGGGACGCAAGATCCCCGAAGGAGACCCTCGTGAGCAGCATGTCCGCGCCCAGCGCCGCCCCCGCCTCCACCCCGCTCGTCCTGCCGGTCACCAAGGCCGTGCTGTGGCTTGTGGGCGCCGCGGTCGTCGCGCTGGCCGTCTACTACTTCATCGGCGTCGACCAGGGCGCCTACTCCGTGTTCGGCAATGACATGCACGTGCACGAATTCGTGCACGACGCGCGCCACTTCCTCGGCTTCCCCTGCCACTGAACGGCCCCCGGGCCGACTGCCACTGACCGGCTCCGGGCCGACCGACGGAACCTCAGGGACCTCAAGGACCTCAAGGACCTCAAGGACCTCAGGAAAGCGGACTGCTGAACAATGGAAAAACGACTCATACTGCGCGGCGTCCTCGCCGGCGCGGTCGCGGGCCTGCTCGCGTTCCTCTTCGCGCGGATCTTCGCCGAGCCGCTGATCGGCAGGGCGATCGACTACGAGAGCGGGCGCGACGCCGCCCAGGCCGCGCTCGACAAGGCCGCGGGTCTCGCCCCCGAGGCCGCGGACCCCGACATCTTCAGCCGGACCGTCCAGGCCGACGTGGGCATCGGTGTCGGCATGGTCTTCTTCGGCATGGCCATGGGCGCCCTGTTCGCCATCGCCTACGCCGTCTGCCTCGGCCGCGTGGGGAAGTTGCGCGCCCGCAGCCTGGCCATGCTGGTGGCACTCGGCGGGTTCCTCGGCTTCTACCTGGTGCCCTTCGTGAAGTACCCGGCCAACCCGCCCTCCATCGGGCACCCCGACACCATCAGGGAGCGCGGCAACCTGTACCTGGTCATGGTGGGTGCCTCGATCGTGCTCCTCGTCCTGGCCGTCTGGCTCGGCAGGCGCCTCGCCGGGCGGTTCGGCAACTGGAACGCCACGCTGCTCGCCGCCCTCGCCTACGCGGTGGTGATCGGCGTGGTGATGGCGCTGCTGCCGTCGCTCGGCGAACTGAGTGCCAACGTGCAGGAGTTCGGCCACCACGCCACGGAGACGCCGCTGCCGCTGACCGACGCGGAGGGCAGGATCGTCTATCCGGGCTTCCCGGCCGACACCCTGTTCTCCTTCCGCTTCTACTCGGTCGCCGCGCAGCTCATCCTGTGGGGCGCTCTCGGGCTCGTGTTCGCGCCCATGGCGGAGCGGCTGCTCGCCGGGTCGGCAGCGCCCGAACGCGGCCCGGCGCGAGCCGCGGGCCGCGTGGAGCCGGCCGCGGGGGCATGACGGGCCCGGACCCCGGGGCCGCGGCGCTCGACGCGCTCACGGCCGCGGGCCCGTTCTTCGCCGTCGCGGCCCACGGCGCGGACGGCCCGCCGCCCGGCCGGCCGTGGCGGCCGCTCTCCGAGGTCGTCACCGATCCCGCCGTCCTGCCGCGGCGGATCGACGAGGTGCGCGCGCACCTCGCGGGGGCGGCGGGGCAGCCCGCCGACGGCGTCGAGCGGCGGGTGGCCGCGTCCGTGGCCCATCTGGGCCTGGTGGCGCGGGTCCTCTCCCCCTTCTTCGCCCTCGCCGCCCTGGGCTGCACGCCGCGCGTGCCCACGCTGTCCGGGCTCTACTGGATCCCGGTGCCTGGCGGGGCGTTCCCGCTGTCGCTGCCCCGCGCGAGCCTTGCGGGCCGGGGCGGCGCGGTGCCCGAGAGCGCCGCGCCGGTGCTCGACGGCCTTGTCGCTCCCCTCACCGAGGCCGTCGCCGGGCTCCGCGTACCGCGCAGGACCCTGTGGGGGAACGCGGCCTCGGCGGTGAACGGCGCACGCGCCGCGCTCGTCGCCGCACTCCCCCACGCGGGGGACCTGGCCGCCCGCACGGCCCGCGTGTTCCTCGAACACCCCGCCCTGCGCGGCACGTTCGAGGACTCCGGCGGAGCCGCGCCGTTTCGCAGGCGCAGTTGCTGCCTCATCTACCGCGCCCTGCCAGGCACCGACCGGGCCGCCGCGGTCTGCGGCGACTGTGTCCTCGCGGGCCGCTGAGCCCAGCCCGTACCGGCGCGTGAACCCGGCCTCTGACGGCTCACCGTACGGCGCGCTCAGCCGAGGCTGCCCCTGCGGGTCCGCTGCCACAGGTCCACACTGCCCTCGAAGACGGCGTGCTCGTCGATCTCCGCGAGCGCGGCCTCACTGAAGTCGAGCCGGTCGAGGGCCGCGACGTTCTGCTCCAGCTGCCCGACCCGGGAGGCGCCGATCACCAGGGAGGTGACCCGCGGGTCGCGCAGGGCCCAGGCGAGCGCGAGCTGCGCCAGGCCCTGCCCGCGTCGGGCCGCGATGTCGTTCAGGGCGCGCAGCCTGCGCCGCGTCTCCCCGGTGAGCCAGGCGGTGTCGAATGCCTTGTCCTCCGCGGCCGCCACCGCGCCGAGCACCGGGCCGAGGCGCCGGTTGAGCCCGGTGGACACGGCGCCGGGGTGGGCGGCGAGGGCGCGCACCGGACGGCCCGCCGCGTCGAGCCTGCGCCGGAGCTCCAGCGTGAACAGCAGGTTGTCAAGGTTCGACTGCGCGTATGCGGCCGGGGCCCGGTAGGCGCGGCGCTCCCCGTGGGGGTCGTCGCGCTCGACGGGTACGCGCGGCTCGGGGCCCGGCCCGGGGCCGTGCTCGACAGCGGCGGGGACGTCACCGAGCGCCTCACGGCGTTCCGCTGCACCCCCACCCGGCTGACCCGCCTGGTGCCGTGGACGGGCACGACGGGCGCCCCGAGCCGCCCGCTCCGCCGAAGCGCCGGACGGCTAGCATCGCCCGCGTGCCGTACACCACGCAGGTCCACGACTGCCGGACCCCAGAAGCCCTGAAGACCGGTGTCTCCCACGCCACGGAGGCGCTGCGGGCCGGGGCGCTGATCGTCTTCCCGACCGACACCGTCTACGGCGTCGGCGCCGACCCCTTCGACCCGGGCGCGGTCAAGGCCCTGCTGTCCGCCAAGGGGCGCGACGCCGACAAACCCGCCTCCGTCCTGGTGGCCGACGTCGCGGCTGCGGAGACACTGGTCGGCTCCATGCCGCCGGACGCGCGGCGGCTGGCCGAGGCGTTCTGGCCAGGGGCGCTCTCACTCGTCCTGCCCGCGGCCCCCGCTCTCGCCCTCGAACTGGGGAACACCGGAGGGACGGTCATGGTCCGTATGCCCGCCCACCCGGTGGCCCTCGCCCTGCTGCGCGCCGCGGGGCCGGTCGCCCAGTCGAGCGCCAACCTCACGGGCCGGCCGCCCGCGACCACGTGCGAGGAGGCCAGGGCCCAGCTCGGGGACCGCGTCCGCGCGTATCTCGACGGCGGACCGAGCGGGACGCTGCCCTCCACCATCGTCGCGTTCACCGGCGGCTTTGGACCTGCCGTCCTGCGCGAGGGGGCGGTCCCCCGCGCCGCGGTCGAGGAGGCCCTGCGCGGCCTGTGACGCCGCGCGGGCGCGGTGCTCCGCCCGGCCGGGACGGTGCGTGCGGTGCCGGCCGGGTCGCGCCCGTTCCGTGGTGAGGTGGTCCTGCGGTGCTACAGGTCGGCCGGGTCCCTGCGCAGCGTCACCTCGCGCCCCGACGCGGTGCGCACCGTGGCGGCGTGCACGCCCGGCCGGCCGGGCACGAGCACCAGCGGCAACCGCTCGAAGGTCTCGGCACCGATGTGCTCGCGCAGTTCCCCGGCGTCGGCGCTGACCTCAAGCCGGGTCACCGCCGCCCCTCGGTCGCCGCGCTCCACCGCGCCGCGGTCCGGATGGGTGGCGGGGTCGTCGCGGTAGAACCAGTTCGGCAGCCCCCGCCGCCACCCCGCGATCGCACCGTCGGTGCCGGGCGCGGTGGTGATGACGCGCTGGGTGCCGTCGGGCTGGACGCGGCCCGCCGTCCGCGTCACCTCGCCGCCGAGCCGCCGCGCGACCGCGGCCAGTTCCTCGGGGCTGTCGGCCCGCAGGCTCCAGAACATCCACCGGTCGCCGTCCGCGACGGCCCGGTCGAACCAGGCGGCGGCCCCCTCGCCGCGCTCGGCCGCGGGAGCCGTCACCGCCTCGACCTCCAGGTAGACGTCCCCGCCGAGGGGGAAGATCGTGTTGGCGAGGCCGAAGGGGAAGACGCCCCCGTCGTAGTGTGCGAGCCCCGTCTCCTCCCGCACCCGGCGCACGCCGTCGTCCAACTCGCGTACGCCCAGGCAGAGGTGGTCAAGATGAAACATGCCGGTCCTTTCCGGGTTCACCACGTCGCAGCGGGGCTGTACACCCCGTGGGCGAGCACGCCTCCGCCGCGGCGCGCCGGGCCCTGAGGAAGTCGCCCGGCGCATGCCCGCTCCGCCCGCGGAGGCACGCGCACCCCATCCAGGGTGCCCGCTCTCCACCAGGAAGCAGCGGGCGCGTACCGGAATCCGGATGGCCTGGCACGGAGGCCGCGCGGGCCCGTAGGGTGGGTGGCGCAGCTGGTTCGCCCCGTCCGCCAGGCGGTGGCGTCGCAAGAGGGAACCCGGTGGGAATCCGGGACTGCCCCGCAGCGGTGAGCGGGAACGACCGCCGTCATACGCACTGGGCCCCGCGACAGGGGTCTGGGAAGCGACGGCCAGTAGGAATCCGCGTCGGAGACGACGAGGACACGCCCGCGAGTCCGAAGACCTGCCACTGCCCGTACGCGTACCCCACGCGCACGGAACACCGGTGACCTCGTGGGCGGGTCGGCGTGCACCACCGGCGGACGGCCGCGCCTCGCGGGCCGTGCCGCGGGTTGCGTCACCCCTCTCCTCACCACGAGACCCCGGGATCCCAGGGAAACGTCTCTCGAAGGAGAACTCCGTGACCAGCGAGACCACAGCCGCGGCGGCACGGGCCACCGTGTACGGCTACCCGAGGCAGGGGCAGGGCCGCGAGCTCAAGAAGGCGATCGAGGGGTACTGGAAGGGCCGCGTGGACGCCGCCGCCCTCCGCGCCACCGCCGCGGGACTGCGCCGCGCCAACTGGCGCAACCTGGCGGCCGCCGGCCTCGACGAGGTGCCCACGGGCGACTTCTCGTACTACGACCACATGCTCGACACGACCGTCATGGTCGGCGCGGTCCCCGCGCGGCACCGGGCCGCCGTGGCCGCCGACCCGCTGGACGGCTACTTCGCCATGGCCCGTGGCACGCAGGACGTCGCGCCGCTCGAAATGACCAAGTGGTTCGACACCAACTACCACTACCTCGTACCCGAGTTGGGCCCCGACACCGCCTTCTTGGCCGACTCGGCCAAGCAGGTCGCCGAGGTCCGCGAGGCGCTCGCACTCGGCCTCGCCGCCCGGCCTGTCCTGGTCGGCCCCGTCACCTATCTGCTGCTGTCGAAGCCCGCGCCGGGGGTCGCGGCCAGCTTCGACCCGCTGACCCTGCTCGACCGGCTGCTGCCCGTCTACGCGGAGGTGCTCGCCGACCTGCGCGCGGCGGGTGCCGAGTGGGTGCAACTGGACGAGCCCGCCCTGGTCCAGGACCGCACCCCTGCGGAGCTGAACGCCACCGCGCGCGCCTACCGCGACCTGGGCGCCCTCGCCGACCGGCCGCGGCTGCTCGTGGCCTCCTACTTCGACCGGCTGGGCGACGCCCTGCCCGTACTGGCGGCTTCGCCCGTCGAGGGCCTCGCGCTCGACTTCACCGGGCCGGCGGCCGCCAACCTGGACGCGCTCGCCGCCGTCGGCGGCCTGCCGGGCAAGCGGCTCGTGGCGGGCGTCGTCGACGGCCGCAACATCTGGGTGAACGACCTGGAGAAGTCCCTCAGCACGCTCGGCACACTCCTGGGACTCGCCGACCGGGTCGACGTGTCGGCGTCCTGCTCCCTGCTGCACGTCCCGCTGGACACGGCGGCCGAGCGCGACATCGACCCGCAGATCCTGCGCTGGCTCGCCTTCGCGCGGCAGAAGACCGCGGAGGTCGCCGCCCTCGCGCGGGGCCTGGCGCGGGGCACGGACGCGATCGCCGCCGAACTCGCCGTGAACCGGGCGGCGCTGGCCTCCCGCGCCGCCTCGCCCGTCACCCGCGACCCGGCCGTCCGCGCCCGCGCCGCAGCCGTCACCGAGGCCGGGACCCGCCGCTTTCTGCCCTACCCGGAGCGGGCCGCCGCGCAGCGCGCACGGCTCGGCCTGCCGCTGCTGCCGACGACCACGATCGGCTCCTTCCCGCAGACCGGCGAACTGCGGGCGGCGCGCGCCGACCTGCGCTCGGGTCGGATCGGTACCGAGGAGTACGAGGAGCGGATCAGGGCCGAGATCCGGGACGTGATCTCCTTCCAGGAGAAGACGGGACTCGACGTGCTGGTGCACGGCGAGCCCGAACGCAACGACATGGTGCAGTACTTCGCCGAGCAGCTCACCGGCTACCTCGCCACCCGGCACGGCTGGGTCCAGTCGTACGGCACCCGCTGCGTGCGTCCGCCGATCCTCGCGGGCGACATCGCACGCCCCGGGCCGATGACGGTGCGCTGGACGGCGTACGCGCAGTCCCTCACCGACCGTCCGGTCAAGGGCATGCTGACCGGTCCCGTCACCATGCTCGCCTGGTCCTTCGTCCGTGACGACCAGCCGCTCGGGGAGACGGCGCGGCAGGTGGCGCTCGCGCTGCGCGACGAGGTGAACGACCTGGAGGCGGCCGGTACCGGGGTGATCCAGGTGGACGAGCCCGCGCTGCGCGAGACGCTGCCGCTGCGCGCCGCCGACCGCCCCGCCTATCTGGCGTGGGCCACCGAGGCGTTCCGGCTCACCACGGGGGGCGCCGCGCCCGTCACCCAGATCCACACGCACATGTGCTACGCCGAGTTCGGCGACATCGTCGGGGCCATCGACGACCTCGACGCGGACGTCATCAGCCTGGAGGCGGCCCGCTCGCACATGCAGGTCGCCCACGAGCTCGCGGGCCACGGCTATCCGCGCGAGGCGGGCCCCGGTGTCTACGACATCCACTCACCGCGGGTGCCGAGCGCCGAGGAGGCCGCCGCGCTGCTGCGCGCCGGGCTCGGGGCGATCCCCGCTGAGCGGCTCTGGGTCAACCCGGACTGCGGGCTGAAGACCCGGGCCTGGCCGGAGACCCGCGCTTCGCTCGAACACCTGGTCGCCGCCGCCCGCACGGTCCGCGCGGAGCTGGGCGGCCCGTCGGTCTGATCCCGGCGCGGTGCGAAGGCCCCGGGCCCGCGCCGTGTGCGGCGCGGTCCCGGGGCCCGGGGTGCGGGTGCGTGCCGGGGTCAGTGCAGCAACTCGACCTCCGCGAGGGTGCTTTCGTGGTCCGCCACCAGCCGGTAGTGCGTGTACGCGCCCGGGTGGGCGACGGTGAACGGGCGGGTCTGCTTGTCCCACGTGAAGGACTGCCCGGAGCGCCGGTCCACGGTCGTCCAGTGGCTGTTGTCGGTGGAGCCCTGGAGCACCCAGCCGTCCGGGGCCTTGGCGCGGTCCGCGGAGGTCAGGGTGTACTGCACGCCTTCCACCGGGGCGCCCGAGGTGCCGAGCGGCAGGTCGACGGCGGTGAACGAGGCCGATGTGTCGGAGGTGTCGTCGAACAGGGCACCGGGGCCCGAGAGGGCGTCGGTGCGCGGCGTCGGGGCCGTGTCGCCCTGGGTGATGGAGGCGGGTCCGTCCTTCTCGCCGCTGCCCCAGGCGGAGGGCCGCGGCCCCATCGCGAAGTCCAGCGTCCCGCCCTTGACGAGCAGGTCGTGCGGGAGAGACGTGGAGTCCCACCGCTTGCCGTTGAACTTCACGCCCTGGATGTAGACGTTGCGTGAGCTGTTCCTCGGCGCGTTGACCGTCAGGGTCCGTCCGTTGTCGAGGTGCAGGGTGGCCTGCTGGAACAGCGGGGAGCCGATGGTGTAGTCGCCGCTGCCCATCACGAGCGGGTAGAAGCCGAGCGACGAGAAGATGTACCAGGCCGACTGCTCGCCGTTGTCCTCGTCGCCGTGGTAACCCTGTCCGATGTCGCTTCCGGTGTAGAGCCGGGACAGCACCTCGCGGACCTTTGCCTGCGTCTTGTACGGCTGGCCGGCGGCGTCGTACATGTACGTGATGCCGTGCGCGGGCTGGTTGCTCTGGCCGAGCTCGCCCATCCGGGTGTCCCTGGCCTCGGTCATCTCGTGGATGACGCCGCCGTAGGAGCCGGGGAACTGGGCCGTCTCGGGCGTCGAGAAGAACGTGTCGAGCTTCTTCGCGAGGCCGGCGCGGCCACCGTAGATGTCCGCGAGGCCGCGGGTGTCCTGGGGCACGGTGAAGGAGTAGCCCCAGCCGTTGCTCTCGGTGTAGTCGCCGCCCCAGTCGCGCGGGTCGTACTGGCCGGGCGGCAGGTGCCAGTTGCCCTGGTCGTCGCGGCCCTGGAAGAAGCCGACCTGCTTGTCGTAGAGCTCGACGTAGTCCTGCGCCCGGTTGCGGAAGTAGGCGGACTCGTCGGCGTACCGCTTCTTGTGGGTCTTCTGGTAGAGGGCCTTGCCCATCTGGGCGATGCCGTAGTCGTTGACGTACCCCTCCATGGCCCAGGAGAAGCCCTCGCCGGTGCTGGTGGTGGTGTAGCCGAGGAACGGCGAGGTGTTCATGCCCTTGCGGCCGACGCCCGAGGAGGGCGGGACGACGGTGGCGTTCTTGACCGCGGCGTCGTAGGCGGCCTCGGCGTCGAACTTCACGCCCTTGAGGTACGCGTCGGCGAAGGCGATGTCCGACGAGGTGCCGGTCATCAGGTCGGCGTAGCCGGGCGAGGACCAGCGCGACATCCAGCCGCCGTCCTTGTACTGCTGGACGAATCCGTCGACCATCTCGCCCGCCCTCTGTGGCGTGAGCAGCGAGTAGGCCGGCCAGGTGGTCCTGTAGGTGTCCCAGAAGCCGTTGTTGACGTACACCTTGCCGTTGACGATCTTGGCGCCGGTGTGGGTAGCGGTGTCGGGCCCCGGCATCGCGGAGAACGGGCTGGCGTAGCGGTAGACCGGCTTCTTCTTCGAACCGGTGTTCTCGAAGCCGGAGTTCGGGTAGAGGTAGAGCCGGTACATGTTCGAGTAGAGCGTGGTGAGCTGGTCCTGGCTCGCGCCCTTCACGGTGATCCGGCCCATCAGCTTGTCCCACTGCGCGCGGGCCGCGTCGCGTACCTTCTCGTACGAGGTGCCTGCCGGGATCTCCTGCGCCAGGTTGGCCTTGGCCTGGTCGACGCCGATCAGCGAGGTCGCCATGCGCAGCGTCACCGTGCGGCCGTGCCGGGGCGCGAACTTCAGATAGCCCGTGACACCGCTCGAACCGCCCTCGGTGACGGGCGCGTCGAAGGTGCCGTACACGAACAGGCGGGTGGCGCCCGTGGACAGGCCGCTCTTGACGTCGGAGTAGCCGGTGAAGGTGCCGTTGTCCTTGTCGAGGGTCAGGCCGCCCTGCTGGGAGACGTTGTCGAAGACGACGGACGCGTCCTTGCCCGGGTAGGTGAAGCGCATGACCGCGGCGTGGTCGGTGGGCGCGACCTGTGCCGTGAGCCCGTTCTCGAAGGTGACGCCGTACTCGTAGGGCCGCGCCTCCTCGTTGTCGTGGCGGAAGGCGAGCGCCCGTCCGGTGCGCGAGGTGTCGGGCTTGCCCGCGGCGGCCGACGGCATGACCTGGAAGGTCTGCCGGTCGCCCATCCAGGGGCTGGGCTCGTGGCTGAGGCCGATCGCCTGCATCTCGGGGAGGTTGTCGGCGTTGTTCTGGCTGGCGTAGTTGTAGAGCCAGCTGTCGGAGCTCGCGTCGGTGACCGGGGTCCAGAAGTTGAAGCCGTTCGGCACGGCGGTCGCGGGGAAGTTGTTGCCGCGCGAGAAGCTGCCGCTGGAGTTGGTGCCCCTGGTGGTCAGCGCGTAGTCGGAGAGGTGCGCCTTCGGCTTGGCCGGCGGGGTCACTGCGAGGCCGATGTCGTCGACCCAGCCCTGGAACTTGGCGGGTCCCTTGGGGGCGTCGTACGCGACGAGGATGCGCGCCACGGTCTTGCCCGCCGCGACGTCGCCGATCCGCGAGACGCGGTGGTTCCACTGGTTGACGTAGAGGGACTTCGAGTCGCCCTGGCCGCGCGGGCTGAGTCCGAAGCCGTTCTGGTCGACGGCGCCGAGGCCGCTGAGGTACGTGCCGTCGGTGAACGCCAGGTCGACGGAGACGTTGGTGGCCTGGTAGTCCAGGTCGCCACTGGCCATCGCGGGGAAGATCTCGTACGAAAGCTGGGTGTCGCGGCGCACCGCGACGTCGGCCTTGAAGACCTTGTTGTACGAGTAGCCGCGGCCTGCGGCGGTCTGCGAACCGGCGTAGCGCAGCGCGCTCTTGCCGGTGAAGCCCATGCCGGTCTTGGCGGTGGGCGAGGTGGCGGGGCCGCTGTCGACGCGGCTGAGCATCTGCGGGGGCGGCGGCGCGGCGGAGCCGGCGGCGACGAGTTGCAGGTCCGCCAGCTGGGTGGCGTCGGTGGCGCCGTTGTTGGCGGTGATCTCCAGCCGGTAGTGGGCGTACGCGGCCGGCCGGCCCGTGAGGTCGTAGCTCTGTGTCTGCTGCCGCTTGGCGAAGGACTCGCCGTCCCGGGTGTCGAGCGTCTTCCAGTCCTCGCCGTCCGTCGAGCCTTGCAGCGCCCACGACTTGGGGTCGCGCTCGGCGTGGTCGTTGGCGGAGGTCAGGGCGTAGCCGGTGAGGGCGGCCGGGGAGTCGAGGTCGTAGGTGACCTGGGCGGTGGTGGTGAAGGCGAGCCACTTGCTGGAGGCGTCGCCGTCGGCGAGGTTGCGGGCGACCTCACCGCCCTGGGTGTTCTCGCTGCTCGCCGCGACGGCGGTCACATGGTCGTTGAGGTTGCCGGGGACCCCACTCGTGAACGCGCCGTCGACCCCGGAGACCTTGCCGCGCTCGGCGGTGTCGGTCCAGGTCGGGGCCGGGTCACCGGCCTCGAAGGAGGAGCTGAAGGACGTCTTCGCGGGGTGCGCGGGGCTCGCCGATGCCGCGTAGGCACCGCCCTGCGCGGACGCCACGAGGGTGAGCGCGGCCAGTCCCGCGACGAGAGCCGGTCTCCGCCTGCGGCGGCGGTCCCTGGGGTGTGAGTGCTGCATACGGGGACTCCCGTGAGGTGTGGACAACGTTGTCAGGACCCTGCCACGTCACCCTAGACGGGCAGGAGTGGTGTCAGTCAAGGGTGTTGCGCCGGATCGGCCTCATGGGAGGTCAGGTTATGCGCCGGGGAGGGGTGTTCGGGCGCGCCGGGACGCCCCGGCCGCCCGCGGGGCCGGGATCCGCGGGGTCGCGATCCGCGGGGCCGGGATCCGCGGGGTCGGGATCCGCGGGGTCGGGGTCGGGTGGGGGCGCCGCGCCGCCCCCCACCTCCCCTGGCGCGCGGGCGGCGAGGACACTCCGGCTCGGAAGCGGCCCGACGCGCCGGGAGGTTCGCCGTGCACCCGCTTGAACAGCCATGTGAAGGCGTGCGGTTCGGGGCGCCGGCGGCGGCGGAGAACTCCGCGTCCCGCCGGCCCGCGTGCCGCGGGCCGGCGGGACGGCGGGACGGGCGCGAGTCCGTACAGCGCCATGGCCGCCGGCGCGACGGCGGCGGGCCTGGCGTCCCGCTGCCGCTCGGGGGCGAGGCCGCGGGCGGTCGGGGAAGTCCGCCGCGGGCTCGGCTCGCCCCGATGTCACGGGCGACGGGCCGCTTCAGCTGCCGCGCTCCGGCCCGGTCGCACTCCCGCGCTGGACGGCCCGCGCGCCTACGGGGCCGTGGCCGCCCGGCGCACCCCGTTCAGGCGGGCGGGCCCTGGGCGCGTGGCCGGCTCCGGGAGGCCGGTGCGGGCGCCTGACTCGCGGACGTCCCGCTCACGCGCATCCGCCTCACGGGCATCCCGTCCACGGGCATCCGCCTCACGGGCATCCGGCCCACGGAGATCCGGTCCACGGACATTCAGCTCACGGGCATCACGCTCACGGAGATCCGGTTCACGGGCGTCCGCGAGGCCGGCCGCGGCGCGTACGAGTGCCGCCACCGCGCGGGAGCGGCTGCTCGCCGGCCAGGCCACCACCGCGGTGACCTCGGGCGCGTCGACGACGGGCACCGCGACGTGCTCGGGGCACTGCCAGGCGCGGCTCGACGCCGGAATGACGAGGAGCGTCCTGCCGAGCGCCAGCAGGGTGCCGCGATCGCCGTCCGGCTGGCCACCTTGCCGGACGACGGGCAGCGCGGCGGCTTCTTCGACGACGAAGGCGCCGTGCCCTGGTGACCCGGGTGTGCGGGAGGGACGGCGCCGGCCCGCGCCGTCCCTCCCGCACACCGCGTCCGTGGTGTCCGTTGCTACCGCGTCCCGGACTCCGGGGCGGCCTCCGGCGCGGGGACGCGGCGGTCGCGGCCGGCCCCGTGCCCGGCGGCGGCCATGGCGAGGCTGACCGCGGCGAGGAGGACGAGCGGGACGGTCCAGCCGCCGGTGCCGTCGTGCAGGGCACCCAGCAGGAGCGGTCCCGTCGCGGCCACCAGGTAGCCGATCGACTGCGCCATGCCGGCCAGCGCTGCGGCCTGTCCGGGGCCGCCGGCGCGCTGGCTCTGGAAGCCGAGGGCGAGCACGAGGCACGCGCCTCCGCCGAGGCCGAGCAGGGTGCAGGCCACCACCGTCACCGCGGGGACCAGCAGGAGCAGGAATCCGGCGGCGACGAGCAGCGACGCGCCCGCCGCGGTGAAGCGCTGGTCGGGGCGGCCTCGGGTGGCCAGCGGTACGACCAGGCCCGCGGTGAGCGCGACGACCTGGTAGTAGAACAGCATCCACCCGGCCGCGGTGCTGCTCATGCCCTGGCGGGCCAGGATGCTCGGGAGCCACGCGATGATCGTGTAGAAGCCGAAGGACTGAAGGCCCATGAAGAAGCTGACCTTCCAGGCGAGGGCGGACCGCCAGGGTGTCGGGGCGGGCGCCGCGCCGGTGCTCGCGGCCGGCGTGTCCCCGCGCGTGCGCAGCAGCCAGACGGGCAGCGCGGCGACCGCGAAGACGATCCCCCAGGCCAGCCCGGTGTGCCAACCCCCGGGCAGCGCGTGCGCGACGGGCACGGAGATGCCGGAGGACACGGCGGCCACGAGGCCCATCACGGTCACGTAGAGCGCACTGACGGTGTGGATGCGCGGCCCCGGCACGTGCCGGCGGATCACGGCGGGCAGCAGGACGTTGCCGCAGGCGATCGCCGCGGAGAGGACCGCCGTGCCGGCGAACAGGGCGATGTCGGAGGGCAGCGAGCGGATGACCGTGCCGCAGGCGAGGACGGCGAGCGAGCCCGCGAGGAGCTTCGCCGTCCCGTAGCGGTGCGAGGCGCGCGCGACGAGCGGCGAGGTCGCGGCGAACGTCAGCAGGGGCAGGGTGTTCAGCAGGCCGCCCCAGGTGGAACTGAGGCCGCTGCCGCGTTCGATGTCGGGCAGCAGGGTGCCGACGCCCGTCAGGGTGGCCCGGAGGTTCGCCGCGACCAGCAGGACCGCGACGAGCAGGCCGACCGGTGCGGCGGGGGCCGGTAGCCGGGTGCCGCGGCCGGGGGCCGTGGCGTCCGGCGCGGTCACGTCAGCGCTCCTCTCCACCGGTGCTCCTTCCGGGGTTGAAGGCGACGATCACGCTCACGCAGTGCCGGGCGCCGACCTCGTCGCGCGCGGTGATCGCCTCGACCAACCGGGCGTGCAGGCGGGCGTGTTCGACCACGGCGCCGGTGTCCCACGGCAGGTCGCCGAGGACCGCGGAGACCGCGGCGCCGAGGTGCTCGTACATCTCGATCAGCAGCGCGTTGCCGCTCGCCCGGACGACGGCCTCGTGGAAGCGGGCGTCGGTGCGTGCCACCGCCGCCATGTCCCCGGTCCGCGCGACGGCGCCCGCCTCGTCGGCCAGGGCGCGCAGCCGGTCCAGGTCCTCGTCGCTGCGGCGCAGGGCGGCGGCGCCCGCCGCGTACTCCTCCAGCACGGCGCGGAGTTCGAGCACGTCGTCCCCGCGCGACGCGCCGGCGCGCCGCACCAGCGCGGACTGGAGCTCGCTCGACGCCCTGACGTACGTCCCGTCGCCGACGCGCGCCTCAAGGAGCCCGAGGTGGACCAGGGCGCCGAGCGCCTCGCGCAGCGTGCTGCGCCCGACGCCCAGCCGCTCCACCAGCTCGTGCTCGGCCGGGATGCGCGTGCCCACCGGCCACGCCCCCGAGGTGATCTGCTCCCGCAGGCTCTCCACCACCTGAGCCGACAGGCTCGCCGCACGGCGAGGCGCCCGAAGATTGTTCATGGATCGATCCTATATTCAAATGTCTGATGTCTGGCATCCACCGCCCGCGGGCTCAGGCGACATCCACCGCCCGCGGGCTCAGGCGACATCCACCGCCCGCGGGCTCAGGCCGCATCCACCGCCCGCAGGCACCAGGCCGCGGCCTCGACGACCGCCGCCCGGCCCTCGGCGAGCCAGGGGCGGGGGTCGTGCTCCTCGGGGGACGCGGCGAGTGACGCGCGCACCGCGTCCGTGAAGGCGACGCTCAGCAGGGTGCCGAAGTTGATTTTGGTCATGCCGTGCCGTACGGCGTCCCGCAGCTGGGCCGCCGGGACCCCGGAGGAGCCGTGCAGGACCAGCGGCACGGGGACCTCCGCGGCGATGCGGGCGACGAGGCCGAGGTCGAGGCGGGCGGTGCGGTCCTTCATGGCGTGGCTGCTGCCCACCGCGACCGCGAGCGCGTCGACCCCGGTGGCCTCGACGAACTCCCGTGCCTCGCGGGGATCGGTGCGGACGCCTGGGGTGTGCGCGGAGCCCTTCTTGCCGCCGATGGCGCCGAGTTCGGCCTCGACGTACAGGCCCTGCCCGTGGGCCCACTCGGCGGCGGCCCTGGTGGCCTTCACGTTGTCCTCGTCACTCAGCCGCGAGGCGTCGAACATCACGGACCCGGCGCCGCACTCGGCGGCGCGGTGCAGCAGGGCGGTGTCCTCGACGTGGTCGAAGTGGAGGGCGAGCCGGGCGCCGCTCGCCCGCGCGAGGGCACCGACCGCGGCGGCCAGCGGAGCGACGTCACCGTGGTGGCGTGCCGCGTTCTGGCTGATCTGGACGATCGCCGGGAGGCCGGTCCGCTCGGCGGCGAGGACGACGGCCTCCGCGTGTTCGAGGGTGATGACGTTGAGGGCCGCGACGCCGGTGCCCGCGGCGCGGGCCGCGGAGACGAGGGCGGAGGTGGTGGTGAGCACGTCGGGTACTCCTGCCGTGTGGTGCGCCCGCGGGGGGGCGCGTTCGGACGGGGGCGCGGTCTCGCGGGCGCTACGGCCTCGGCTTCAGCACGACGGACCGGCTCAGGGAGCGCGGGCGGTCCGGGTCGAGGCCCCGGCGGCGCGCCGTCGCCTCCGCGAGGCGCTGCACGCGTACGAGGTCGGCCTGCGGGTCCTGCGGGTGGTCGACGAAGGCGGCGCCCGTGGGGGCTACGTCCGCCGCGAGCCCCGCGGTGTCCTCGCCGAAGTGCCAGACGAGGCGGTGCGGGGCCGCGATGCTGATGGGCCCGTGGCGGTACTCCATGCTTGGGTACGCCTCCGTCCACGCCTGCGCGGACTCCCTCATCTTGAGGCCGGCCTCGCGGGCCACGCCGTGGGCCCAGCCGTCCCCGAGGAAGGTGATCTGTTCCGCCGCCAGCCACGCCTCGGGCAGCGGCTCCCCCAGGGCGGTCTCGGCGGCGCGGGCCAGCGGCTCGACGTCCTCGCCGAGGGAGGCACGCAGCGCGGTCAGCGCGGTCGTCGCGAACAGCGTCTGGACGACGGAGCGTTCGTCGGCGAAGGCGAGGTCCACGAGGTGGTCGGCGGCCGTCGCGACCGGGGTGGCGGTGTCGGCGGTGAGGGCAACCGTGGGGCAGGTCCCGCGCACACGGCCGAGCACGTCGAGCACCTCGGTCGTGGTGCCGGAGCGGGTGATGGCGACGACCCGGTCGTAGGCGCGGCCCGCGGGGAAGGCCGACGCCGCGAAGAAGTCGCTCTCGCCGAGGCCGCGGGACTCGCGCAGGACGGCGTACGCCTCGGCCATGAACCAGGACGTGCCGCAGCCGACGACGGCGACCCGCTCCCCCGGGGCCGGCAGGCCGCGCCAGGAGGCGGCCGTCTCCGCGGCCCTGCGCCAGGCGTCCGGCTGGCGGGCGATCTCGTCGCTGGTGAAGGACATGTGTGCTCCCGTGACTGGTCGGGTGGCCCAGGAGGGCCCTGAGTGGCTGGTGGACTGCGGGTTCCGGTGGACTGCGGCACCGGCCCGCGGCGGGTGGGGCGCGGCTCACCGGGTGCCGGCACCCCCCGGCGGGGCTCCCGGACGGCTGCGCTGGTGTTTGGCGAAGTACCTGGCGAGGTCGGGCGCGAGCGGTTCCACGGGCGTGCGGTTCCCCCCGGTGCGCAGCGAGCGGGTGGCGGCGACGCCCGCGGCCACCGCCTCGCGGGCGGCGACGGGCGAGGTCTCGGTGGGGCCGCCCACTGCCGCGAAGCGCAGGAACTCCCCGACCAGGGCGGCGTCGGCGCCGCCGTGCGAGGAGTCGTCGCCGCTCAGGGTCTCCACGAGGTCGGCCCGCGGACGGTAGCCGGAGCGGCGCGTGTTCCAGACCTTGATCACGGGCGCGTCGTCCTCCAGGCCGTCGCCGAAGTTCTCCATGCGACCCCGGTCCCCGATGACCGTGTAGTTGCGCCAGTAGTCGGGGGTGAAGTGGCACTGCTGGTAGCTCGCGAGCACCCCGTTGTCCAGGCGGCCGACCAGCATGCTGATGTCCTCGACGTCGATCACGGGGTTCAGCCCGGTGAGCGCCGCCGGCGGCCAGACGTCCGGGGCGAACCAGTCCGGCATGCGCGCGGCGCCGTCCTCCCGCTCCTCGGCTCCCGTCCCCGGGCGGCGCGGGTTGCCGCCGTACACGGCCAGGTCCCCGAGGGCCACCACGTCCCTGGTGTACCCCCCGGCCAGCCAGTGGATCGCGTCCAGGTCGTGGGCTCCCTTCTGGAGCAGCAGGCTGTTGGTGCGGGCTCGTTCGGCGTGCCAGTCCTTGAAGTAGTAGTCGCCGCCGTGTCCGACGAAGTGCCGGCACCACACCGCGCGGACCGTTCCGACGAGGCCCTCGTCGATCATCTCCCGCATGCGGCGGAGCACCGGCAGGTGGCGCAGGTTGTGGCCGACGTAGAGACGCGTACCCGAGGTGAGGGCCGCGCGCAGCAGCCGGTCGCAGTCCGCCACGGTGATGGCGAGTGGCTTCTCCACGAAGACGGGGACGCCCCGGGCGAGGAAGAACAGCGCGGGGCCGAGATGGCGGTCGTCCGGTGTGAGGACGAACACGGCGTCGAGGCCGTCGTCCGCCATGTCCTCGTAGCGGGTGTGGACCGCGACGTCCCGGCCGAACAGCCGGGCGGCGTCGGCCCGGCCGCGCTGCGACACGTCCGCGCACGAGACGACGCGGGCGGTGCCCGGCCGGTTCGCCGCGGTCGCCAGGGGGGCTCGCTGGCCGACCCCGACGACTCCGATGCGCAGTTCGTTCATCGTTGCGGGCCCTCCGGGGGTGAGTGACGGTTCAGTGGCCGAGGGTGGCGCGCAGCGACGGCTGGAGGAGGTCGCCGTGGGCGCGCACCATGGCGTCGCACAGGTCCCAGATCTGCTCCACGGTCAGGCTCGCCGCGGTCGCCGGGTCGGTCATGGCCGCGTGGCGGATGTGGCGCGGCTCGTCGGCCACGGCGGCGCGCACCACGAGGTCGTTCGTGCTGAGGTACGTGCGGTTGAGCGCTGCGAGCTGTGGCGGCAGCTCCCCGATCCTGGTGGGCCGCACGCCCGTGCCGTCGACCAGGCAGGGCACTTCGACGGTGCCCTCCGCGGGCAGGTTGCCGATCAGGCCGCGGTTGGGCACGTTGCCGTAGACGGTGCGCGGGACCCCGGTGGTGATGCTGTGGATGATCTGGGGCGCGTACTCCAGAGTGGACTCGACGGGGAGCGGCCGGCCCGCGGCGAGCGCGGCACGGGTCCTCTCGTACGCTGCCGTGTTCTCGTCGACGATGTCGAGGTAGGCGCCCACCGGCAGGCGCAGCCGGCTGATCTCGCTGTCGTGGTGGAGGTACCAGGGCACGTACTCGCTGGAGTGCTCGCTGGTCTCGGTCGGGTAGTAGCCGAGCCGCCGGTACATGTCCACGCGCACCCTGCGCCGGAGCTGCTCGTCCTCGGCGATGAGGGCGTCGAGCCTGGGGTAGAGGTCGACGCCCTCGTGTTCGAGGCTCAGGACCCACGCCTGGTGGTTGACGCCCGCCGCGTGGTAGCGGACCTCGTCCTGGGGCACGCCGAGGAGCGCGGAGAGGTCGTGGATGGTCCAGTACACGGAGTGGCAGAGCCCGACGACGCGGGTCAGGCCGGTGGCGCGGGTGAGGTACTGGACGTTCATCGCCATCGGGTTGGTGTAGTTGAGCAGCCACGCGTCGGGGCAGACTGCGGCGATGTCCTCGCCGAGCGCCTTCAGCAGCGGGAACGTGCGCAGGGCGCGGAAGATGCCGCCGATGCCGAGGGTGTCGCCGATGGTCTGGCGCAGGCCGTGGCGCGCGGGCACCTCGAAGTCGGTCCTGGTGGACTCGCGCATGCCGACCTGGACGATGTTGATGACGAAGTCGGCGCCCTCCAGGGCCTCGCGCCGGTCGGCGTGTGCGGTGACGACCGGTGCCGCGCCCCGCTCGGCGGCGATGAACCGGGCGGCTCCCTCGGCGGTGGCCAGGCGTTCCGGGTCGATGTCGTGGAGGGCGACGCGGGCGTTCTTGAGCTCGGGGAAGCTGAAGAGGTCGGCGAGCAGCCCCTGGGTGAAGACGACGCTTCCCGCGCCGACGAACACGATCTTCTTGGCGGTCATCAGTGGTTCTCTCCGTCGTGGGCGAGGGCCGCGAGGGCTTCGGCCCAGGTGGGTTGTGCGGCGGTGCCGCCGCGGGCGCGGGTGGAAAGGGCGCCGCAGGCCGCGGCGATCCGCAGGGCGCGGCCGGGTTCCTCGCCCGCGAGGACGGCGGCGAGATAGCCGGCGTCGAAGCTGTCGCCCGCCCCCACGGTGTCCTGTGGCTCGACGGGGACACTGCCGGCCCTCGACGGTGTGCGGCCGTCGTGGGCGAGCGCCCCGCGCGCGCCGTCCTTGACCACGACGAGCGGGCCGCGGGCGGCGAGGTGCGCCGCGGCCCGCTCCAGGTCGCTCTGGCCCGCGAGCGCGAGGGCCTCCCGGGCGTTGGGCAGCAGGATGTCGGTGGCGGGCAGGACGGCGGCGATGCCGCTGGGGTCCCAGCGGCCCGAGGGGTCGTCGTTGGTGTCGAGCGAGGTCGTGGCGCCGTGGTCGCGGGCCGTGCGCAGCAGGCCGGGGAGCCCGGCCGCGAGCGCGGGCATCAGGAAGTACGACGCCGCGTGCACGTGCCTGCTGGTGGTGAGGAGGCGCTCGGGCACGTCGCCGGGTGCGACGGCGGCGAGGGTGCCGGGGGCCGTGAGGATGGCGCGGTCCTCGCCGCGTGCGACCACCGCGGTCAGCGGGGTGCTCAGGCCGGGGTCGACGCGCAGCGCTCTGGTGTCGACTCCCCTGTCCTCCAGGGCGGCGCGCACGAACCGCCCCGCGCCGTCGTCACCGATCCGGCCCGCGAGGGCGACGGACAGCCCGAGCCTGGCGGCGCCGCAAGCGGTGATGGCGGCGGAGCCGCCGAGGGTGAGCACGCCGTCGGACACGAGTTGTTCGCGCTGGCCGAAGGCGAGCGGCTCGTCGAGCGGGCCGAGTACGACATCGGGGTTGGCGTCCCCGACGACCAGGAGGTCGAAGGTGTGCGGCATGGGTCTTCCTGTGGAGGTGGGCGGCGTACGGCGGTCGCGGCGCACGGCGGGCGCGCGGGCGGTGTCACCCCTTGAGGCCGCTGGAGGTGATGGACTGGATGAACGACTTCTGCGCGCCGAGGAAGGCGAGCAGGACGGGGAGCACGGTGATCACGTTGCCCGCCATGACGGCCGCCCACTGGGTGTGGTGCTGGCCCTGGAAGGTGGTGAGGCCCAGCTGGAGTGTGTACTGCGTGTCGTGGTTGATGGCGATCAGCGGCCAGGTCAGGTCGTTCCACGTGCTGAGGAAGGTGAGGACGGCGACGGTGCTGAGCGCGGGCCGCGACAGCGGGAGGACGATCCGGAACAGCACGCGCAGGCGGGAGCAGCCGTCGATCCAGGCGGCCTCCTCCAGTTCCCTGGGCAGCGAGAGGAAGAACTGCCGCAGCAGGAACACGGCGAACGGCGTCACGAGCGAGGGGACGATCAGCGCGCCGAGCGTGTCGATGAGCCCGAGTCGCTTCATGACGAGGAACGTCGGGATCATCGTGAGCTGGAAGGGGATCGCCATGGTGGCGAGCATCAGGACGAGCAGCACGCGGGAGCTGGCGAACCGCATCCGGGCGAAGGCGTAGCCGCCGAGCGAGCCGAGCACCAGGTTGGAGGCGACGGCGGTCGCGGAGACGATCAGCGAGTTCGCGAACCAGCGGGGGAACATGCCGTTGCCGAGCACGTACCGGTATCCGTCCAGGTGGATGCCTGACGGCCAGAGCGCGGGCGGGAAGCGGTTGATCTCGGCGTTGCTCATCACGGAGCTGAGCAGCAGCCACACCAGCGGCAGGGCGAACAGCAGGGCGAGCGGCGCGAGCAGCAGGTGCCAGCCGCTGAAGGGCAGCCGCCGGCGCCTGCGGGGCGCACCGGGGGCGGGCGCGGGGCGCAGCGCGCCGGAGGACCGGGTGGTGGTCGCGGTCATCGGGCTGTCCTCTCCGTGGCGGCACCGCGGCGCCTCGCGAGCCGCATGCCTCCCGAGATCACCAGGAGTGCCAGCGCGAGGACGTACGCCGCTGCCGCGCCGTAGCCGGCGGTGAAGTTCTTGAACGCCTGCTCCCAGATGAAGTAGACGATGACGGTGGTCGATCCGAGCGGGCCGCCCTTGGTCGTGACGTAGACGAGGTCGAAGACCTGGAGGGCGCTGAGCGTCTGCCACATGACGAGGAAGACGCTGACGGGCCTGAGTGTCGGCAGCACGACGTGGCGGAGCACCTGCCACCGTCCGGCGCCGTCGAGCCTGGCCGCCTCGACGAGGAGGTGGGGTACGTCCTGGAGGGCGGCGAGGTAGATGACCACGCAGAATCCGGTGCCGCTCCACAGGGAGATCCCCACCAGGACGGGCAGCGCCTGCGACGGGTCGGTGAGGAAACCCTGGGAGGGCAGGCCCATCGCGTGCAGCACGGAGTTGGCCGCGCCGAACTCGGGGTCGAGGATGAAGGAGAACAGCACCCCCTGGGCGGTCTCCGAGATGACGAACGGCACGAAGATCAGAGTCCGGTAGAGGCCGACCAGGCGTATGCGCCGGTTGAGCGCGAGGGCGAGCGCCAGCCCGAGCAGCATGCTGAGCGGGACGTAGGCGACCGTGTACAGCAGGGTGTTGCGCACGGCCTGGCTGAAGTGGGGGTCGAGGGTGAGCGCACGGTAGTTGTCGAGCCCCACCCATCTGCTGGGCGTCACCAGGTCGTCGACCTGGAAGGACAGCAGGAGCGACCAGATGACGGGCACGACGCTCAGGCCGAGGATGACGAGGACGGCCGGCAGGACGAAGCCGTAGGCGGTGGCGGACTCCCTGCGGCGCGCCCTGCGCCGTGCGCGCAGTTGCGCCGCATGGTCGGGCAGCGTGAACGGAGCGGGCAGGTGCGGCATGGGTGGCTCCTCAGCGCGGGATGACGAGGGCGGCCCTGGAGTCGGCGGCGCACGCGCGCATCGCCTCCGCCGGGGAGCTGCGGCCCAGCAGTACGGACACGACGGCCTGCCCGAGTGCCGTGGAGACCTCGGGATACGCGGGGTGCACGGGGCGCACCCGCGCGGTCTGAAGGGCCTTGGTGAACACGTCGAGGCCCCGCGTGCCCGCTTCCTTGGCGCGCCAGGCGCTCTCCTCCTCGCTGCGCCTGCTGAGGGGGAGGCTGCCCGCCTCGACGTCCCAGCGGACGTCCTGGCCGGGCTGGGCGAGCCAGGACACGAAGGTGCGGGTGGCGCGGGCCCGCGCCCCGCCGTTGTCGAAGGCCGTCCAGGTGTCGGGGCCCGAGATGGTGAGGGGCCGGCCCGAGTAGCTGGGCAGCGGCACCACCTCGTAGTCGATGCGGGCCTGGCGGATGTCGGGGAGCTGCCAGGGCCCGGTGACGACCATGCCCATCCGGCCGGAGGCGAAGACCTGGTACATCTGCTCGCTGCCCGGCTTCGGATCGACGTAGACACTCTTGTCCCCGGCGAGGGCGGCCACCGTCTCCAGGGCCCGCACCCCCGCCTTCGCGAAGCCGATGCCGCGGCCGTCCGGCGCGATGACCTCGCCGCCGAGGTCCCACACCATCGGCCACAGCCGCCAGACGGTGTCCTCGTCCCCGACGCCGGGCCAGCCGGTGCCGAATACCCCTGTGCGGGCGTCGGTGAGGGACCGGGCGGTGCGCCTGAAGTCGTCCCAGGTCCAGCCCGCCTCCGGCAGGGGGACGCCCGCGGCACTGAACAGCTTCCTGTTGCAGACCACGGCGAGCGAGTCCAGCAGGGCGGGGGACGCCCTGAGGCGGCCGTTGACCGTGACGGCGGCCCTGGCGGGCTCCCAGTAGCTCTGCCAGGGCGTCGGCCCGTGGCGCAGGGTGTCCGTGAGGTCGAGCACCTGGGGGCTGCGGGCGACTCCCGCGAGGTCGGAGCCGAAGATGTAGGCGAGGTCCGGGTAGGTCCCCGAGGCGAGGGCCGCGGTGACCTTCTGGAGCATCGCGTCGGCGAGCACGCCGCCCCCGAGGTCCACCCTGATGTGCGGATGGGCGCGGGTGAAGGCGGCGACCAGGCCCTTGAGCGCCTTGAGTCCCGTGTCGGTCTGGCCGTGCCACATCTCGATCGTGACGCGCCCGTCCTGGCCCACCCCGTCGGACCCCGACGCCCCGCAGGCGGCCAGGGCCGCGGCGGCGGCGGCGCCCATGCCCGCGCGCAGCACGGTCCTGCGCGTACGGCCGGCTGGCGGGTGCTGGCCAGGAGCCACGGGGTACCTCCGGTGAGCGTGCGTACGGGGGGCGGGACGAGGGTGTGAGGTGGCAGGGGCGGGGCTACGGCAGGCCGGTGCGGAACGGGCGGGTGTCCGTGCCGCGGCGGGCGCGGGCCGGCGGGTCCCACGGGCGGCCGCGGCACCGGTCGGGGCGGGAGGAGCGGATGTGCACGTGGGTCTCCGACTGCGCGAGGGCACGGCCCCGCCTCGGGTGCTGCGCACCCTGGCGACTGTGTCCGGGCTTGCGGCTGGGCGCCGCCCACCGGCTGGGCGTACCTCTGACGCCGTGTGCAGCGGTGGCGTCGACAGCAGTTAATCGAGCAGTTTTCGTCATGTCAAGAGCGTGAAACTGATCAGAATTGCGCACATTGAACAGGCCATCCCGGCGCCGCGACCGATATCGGCCGACGTGGGCGGGTGTTCGCCTGGCTATGCTTTCGGGCATGCTGAGAACCGAGCGCCATGCGCGCATCCTTGAGCACGTGACCGCGAAGGGCAGCGCGGGCGTGGAGGAGCTCTCACGGATGCTGGACGTCTCGGGGGCCACCATCAGGCGCGATCTCCAGCAGCTGCACGCGCTGCGCCTCCTGCGGCGCACCCACGGCGGGGCCTCCGTCGGCACCTTCGGCCTCGAAGCGCCGCTCCAGTACCGCAGCGAGCGCAGGCGGCCGGAGAAGGTGGCCATCGCGCGCGCCGCCGCCGCGCTGGTGCCGCAGGACGCGGTGGTCGGACTGACGGGCGGCTCCACCGCCATGGCGATCGCCCGCCTACTCGCCGAGCGCGGCCCCGTCACCATCGTCACCAACGCGGTCGACATCGCAGCGGAGCTCATCCTGCACCGGGACGTCACCCTCGTGGTCATCGGCGGCACCGCCCGCAGGGAGAGCTACGAACTGGTGGGCCCCCTGGCGGAGAAGACGCTCGCCGAGTACCACACGGACATCGCGTTCCTCGGTGTGGACGGCATCGGCGCGGCCCACGGCTGCACGACACACGACCAGTTGGAGGCCGCCACCGACCGCGCTTTCACCGAGAACAGCAGCCACACCGTCGTCGTGGCCGACAGCTCGAAGATCGGCAAGGTGACACTGGCGCGGATCTGCCCGCTGTCCAAGGTCGGGCATCTCGTCACCGACTCCGGTGCCCCGCAGGAGGAGTTGACGAGGATCACGGCGGCCGGGGTGTCCGTCACGACCGTCTGAGCACGGCCGCGCCGCGCGGGGCCCGCCGGCCGGGGGTGCGGACCGCCGGCACGGGCCGGGGTGCGGCAACGCCCCCGGCCCCGCGCCGGGGGCCGGGAGCGGGGGCCGGGTCAGCAGACCTTGCGCACGTATCCGGCGTCGCCGGGTGACAGCACGTCGCGGTCGCGCAGCACGACGCTCAGCCGGTCCCCGTAGCCGCCGCACGTCTTCGTGAAGTACTTCTGCCCGTACTCGATGACGATGACGTGGTCGCCGAAGCCCTCGACGTAGTCCCCGCACTCGTCCCACTCGCCGCACTCCTCGGCGATGGCGAAGTCGAGGCCGGTGTCGGCGCGTTCGGTCGAGAGCTGGGCGGTGTTCTTCTGCGCGACGGCCAGGCCCTGCTCGTGGGCGTGGTCGGCGAGCAGCTTCACCATCGCCTTCGCGTCGGACTCGCTGAGCAGGCCGGTGCGGTCGAAGGTGTCGAGGTTGTCGGGCTCGACCGCGTCGAAGCCCCTGGCCGCGCAGGAGTCGATCCACGTGTCCACCTTGGCGGCGATCGCCCTGCGGTTCTTGTCCGTCCTGGTGTCGAGCATGGCCTCGCCCCAGTCCTCGTCGTAGACGACCTGGCCGCCGGCGTCCTTCAGCAGCAGGCCGGGCCACTGGTCCTCGGCGCCCGGCTGGGCCTGGAAGGCGTTGACGTAGCAGATGTTGTACAGGCCCTGCGCGGGCGACGCGGTGTGGTCGCGGCTGACCACGCGCACTCCGGCGGGCGGCTGGTAGGGCTTGTTGATCTGGTAGTCGAAGCCGGCGTGCACGGGCGGGAGGGTGACCGCGGGCGCAGCCGCCCCCGCGGTGGAACAGGCCGGCAGGGAGACGGCGACGGCCGCCGTCACGGCGGCCAGCACGGCGAGCCCCCGCCGGAGGCGGGGGCGTGTGGTGTCGGTCACGGGTACTCCACGGGAGGGGGCACGTCCCCGCCTCGGAGTCCGCACTCCGTGCGGATCCTGGCGACTGAGTCCGGACTTGCGGTGTGCGCACCGCGGTACCGGCTGGGCGTACCTCTGCCGCCGGGCGCTCGGCTCCGGCGTCGCATGGAGTAAATCGGGCGGCCCCCGGCGTGTCAACCGCACGTCCGGGGCGGATCGTTGGGGGTGGCGGCCCGGCACTGCCGGGAGCCGTACGGCGCCGCGGGCCGCCGGTCAGCCAAAAGCCCGCCGCACGAGGGCCGTCGCCAGCTCGGCGCTGACCGCGAGGGTGTCGGGCGGGAGCGGCTGGGTGGCGAGGGCACCCTCGTGCAGGACGAGGAGCCGTACGGCGAGGGTGCCGGGGTCCCGGCAGCCGGCGTCGGCGGCGAGTTCCTCGAACAGGCCGAGCAGCCAGAGCTTCTGGTCCGCGGCGATGCGGTGCGCGGGGTGCGCGGGGTCGGGCAGCTCGGCCAGCGCGTTGATGAAGGCGCAGCCGCGGGGGTTGCCCTCGCTCCAGGTCCGCAGGGCGTCGAAGGGCGCGGTGACGGCCGCGACGCGGTCGGCGCAGGCGTCGACCGCGTCGCGGACGAGGGAGCGCCAGCGCTTGTCGCGCTCCGCGAGATAGGCCGCCACGAGCCGGTCCTTGGAACCGAACTGGTTGTAGAGGGTGCGTTTGGTGACACCCGACCGCTCTGCGATCAGGTCCACGCCGACCGCCGTGATCCCACGGCTGTAGAACAGCTCCTCCGCCGCTGCCACGATGCGGCGTCCTGCCGGGGTCACGGGCCGCGCCTCCTGCATTGGACCTTCCTTCACCGATCGGTATACCTTGGCGATGTTCACCGATCAGTATACTTGAGGAGGCCCAGGTGACGGTGGTATCGAACAGCATGCGGGCGGTGCGGATCACCCGCCACGGGGGGCTTGAGGCCCTGGAGCCGGCCGAGGTGGCGGTACCCGTACCGGCGCCGGGCGAGGTACTCGTACGGGTCGCCTCGGCCGCGCTGAACAACACCGACCTGTGGACCCGGGAGGGCGCCTACGGCCGGCCGGGCCGCCCGGAGGCGCTGTCCGGCTGGCGCGGCCCGGTCGGCTTCCCCCGGATCCAGGGGGCGGACGTGGCAGGTCGCGTCGTCGCCCTCGGCCCCGGCGCGGACGCGGGGCTGACCGGGCGGCGGGTGGTCGTCGACCCGGCGATCTACGACGCGGAGGGTCCGGACGCCAACCCGGTGGGCCTGATGGGCAGCGAGCGCGACGGAGGCTACGCCGAGTACGTCACCGCACCGGCGGCGCGCGTGCACGACATGACGGAATCCCCGCTCACGGACGACCAGCTCGCGGCGCTGCCGACCGCGTACGGCACGGCGCTCGGCATGATCGAGCGCGGCGGGCTGCGCGCCGGGGAGACAGTCCTGGTCTCGGGCGCCTCGGGCGGCGTCGGCCTCGCCCTGACGCAGCTCGCCCGCGCCCGCGGCGCGCGGGTGGTCGCCATCAGCAGCGGCGCCAAGGCCGACGCGGTGCGCGCGGCGGGCGCGCACGCGGTGGTCGACCGCGCCCGGGGCGTCGCCGACCAGGTGCGGGCCGCCGCTCCTGACGGTATCGACCTCGGACTCGACGTCGTGGCAGGGGAACTGGTGGGCGAGGGACTCCCCCTGCTGCGCGAGGGCGGCCGCTGGGTGGTCGCGGGTGCGCTCGGCGGCCACGGTGTGGCGTTCGACGTGCGCCGCCTCTACCTGCACAACACGCGGCTGATCGGCTCCTCGATGCACACACCCGCGCACTTCGCGCTCCTCATGGACCTCGCGCGGAGCGGGGCTTTCCGGCCCGTCGTCACCGCGGCGTTCCCCCTGGAGCGTGCCGCGGAGGCACAGCGGGAGCTGGCCCGCAGGAACCACGTGGGAAAGATCGTCCTGCACCCCTGAGGCCGGCCCCTCGCCGCCGGCCACGGGGCCTCGTGCCCCAGGTGGTGGTCGAAGAGGAGGCGCGTCGCCCTGAGCAGGAGGACCGCGTGGCCCCGGGCCGAGGGGCACACCGCCGCGACCGGCCGCTCGTCGTCGGCGATCGGCACGCGTATGCGCTCGGGCGGCCCGGGTGGCCTCACCGTCGCACTGTCCCAGCGCGGTGGGCCCCGCAGGGTCCGGTCCCGCGTGCCGGGCTCCGCCCCCGGCGTCCGTGCGCACAGCGCCGCCGTCCGCACGGCCCTCTCCCGGCCGAACGGCCCGTAGCCGCTGTGGATGTCCGCGGGGCGCTCCCCGCACGAGGGTGTGTCACCCACGGCAGAGTCCGGCCACGAGGGAGCCACAGGCATGACACCGGGGACCGCAGGCAGCACGCGCGGCCGGCCGGGAGAATACACGGGGCAACGGGCGGTGGCGGGGCCGCGCCGCTGGCCGGCGGGGTGTAGCCGCCGGCCCTGACACTGGTGGCGGCCCGTGCGGGCCACGGCGCTGCCGGGCCGGGGACCGGCGGTGCCGCGCCCGGGGGTAGGGTGGACGCGGCGGATGCGGAAGCACCGGTTCAGGCCAGGCGGGCGGGGTGGTGGGCACCCGGTCCACACCGTTCCGGGCCCCGGGCGACACCTGGAATCGGCCAAAGTTGACGGGACGGGCCGCCGCTCAATACCCCTTCGCCGCAGGGCGTTTGACCGGAGGCGGCGGAACAAAGGGTCCGCAAACGGGACATCCCGCTCCGCGCGCGGAGGGTCCTCATTCCGGCCGCCCGGCGGACGTCCGCCATTGCACGGCGCCTCCTCGCGCCCCACGATGTCGGTGACGCCTGGTTCACCTCGTGTCGCTGAGCACCCCACTCACGTTGAGCACCTCGTGGCATTCCCGCGCACGCCGCCCGGTGGCAGGCGTGCCCGGCTTCGCACAGGTCACCTGGGCCGTGACCGTGTCGTTCTCGGTGATTCTGATGGGGGTGACCCAGTGGTAGTCCTGATTGCGAAACGTCTCGAGCGCGATCGTCGTGATCTTGCGCTCGCCGAAGTTGATGGTCATCACCCCTTCGTCGCCCTGGAAGTTGGCGACGACGATGTCCGTGATGCCGAAGACCTTGCCCTGCGGGACCTTGTAGGTGCCCGTCTTGTCGGCCCCGCCGGCCGTCTGGAGGTCGATGGTGGCGGAGCTCTGCTGACCGTCCCCGCTGCCGTCCGCTCCCCCGCTCCCGCCTGCGCCGCCCGTGCCCGTGCCCGTGCCGGAACCCGGGCTCGCGCCGCCGGTGCCCGGCTGGGTGCCGGAGCCGCCGCCCGGCTGGTCTCCCGTGCCGCCGGATGCCTGGGTGCCCTCTCCTGCCGGAGTCTCCTTGGGGTGGACGACCTGGTCGGCTGCGGCCTTGGCCGTGCTGCGCACCGCGGGCCGCACCAGGGCGAACCACGCGAGCAGCAGTGCGAGGATCGCGGCGAGCACCGCGAGCAGCCACTTGGGGAAGACCGGGATCTGCACGAACTCCGCGTCCAGCGGCGGCTGGAGTTCCCCCGGCGCGTCCTGCTCGCGCCCCCCAGCAGCCGTCCCGCTCTCGGTGACGGCGACCGTGAAGGGCCAGACCACCGGCTTGCCGAACCACACCGGCTTCCCCGTGCGCACCCGCAGCCCGGCCTCGGCCGACTCCCCGGGCTCCAGCTTCCGCACCGCGGGACGGAACGCGAACCGCAGCTCCTCCCCCGGCTGTTGGGGCGAAAACCCCTTCTGGACCGTGGAGTTGCCCTCGTTGCGCAGGGCGATGCGGTATCTGCCCCGCAGCCAGCCGCGGCGCCGGCGCGGTGCGATCTCGGCGCGCAGCTGCCGGAACTCCTCGACGCGCACCGTGGTTTCGGGAACCCGTACCGCCTCGGGATGCTCCGTGGGTAGCACGCGCACCGCGAGGGGCACCTCGCCCGCCCTGACCTCCGGCGAGCGCGGAGGTGCCAGTCTGATCGTCACCGTCTCCGAGGTGCCCGGGTACAGCGAGACGCGCTCGGGTTCCACGCTCGCCCAGGCGGCGCAGTCGCCGACGACCTCCAGGCTGTACGCCTCGACGATGTCGCTGTCGTTGCGGACGGTCAGTCGGGTGGATGCGGCACCGCCGGGCGTCACGGACACCTCGGGGATGCCGAGGCCGGGCGCGCCGGGACCTGAGGGGGCTGCGGGAGACGTCACGCGGCGACGCTACGACGCGCCGCGGCCGCCCTGGAGAGGCGCGAGGGCAAGGCGCCGTGCAGCCGCGATGCCCCGGACAGCTCCCTGGGCCTCCCCTTCCGTTGGGCACCGCCTGGGCACCGCCGCCCTTTCCGCGGACGCCCCGCCCTCCCGACGCGCCGCCGCCCACCCTCACCCGCTTCAAGGAACAGGTACCCGACCATGACCTGCCCCCAGGCAAGCGCACCCGCACCCGCACCCGAGTACACCGGGCGCTGGCCCGCGCCCGCAGGACGCCCCGCGCGGGTCTCGGTCGCCGTGTACGCGCCCGACCCCGTCCTCTACGTGGGCATCGTGCAGCAGTTGCGCCAGCGCCCCGAGATCGACCTGGTCGACGATGCCGGCGCGGACACCGCCCAGGTGTCGCTCGTGACGGTCGACACCGTGGACGACGAGACGACCGCCCTGCTGAACCGGCTGCGGCACAACCCGGGCACCCGCACAGGACTCGTGGTCGGGACCTTCGAGTCGGGCGACGCGCTCCAGCGCGCCATCGACTCCGGCGTGGCCGCGGTGCTGCGGCGCGCCGAGGCCGACCAGGACCGGCTGCTGCGCCTGGTGCTCGCGATCGCGAACGGGGAGGGCATGCTGCCGGGCGACCTGCTCGCGAAGCTGCTCAGCCACGTCGGGAGCCTCCAGCGCTCGACCCTCGACCCGCGCGCCGCGTCCCTGTCGACGCTGACCTCGCGGGAGGCGGAGATGCTGCGCCTCGTGTCGGAGGGCCTGGACACCGCGGAGATCGCCAGGAAGACGGCGTACTCGGAACGGACCGTCAAGAACGTGCTGCACGAGGTCATCACGCGGCTGCACCTGCGCAACCGCGCCCACGCCGTGGGCCACGCGCTGCGCAACGGCCTGATCTGAAGGACCGGGACGGCCCGCCCGCTGCCCGAACGCGCACCCGCCGCTTCCCCCGGGTACGCCCCGCCGGTCCTGCCGCGCCCCGGGGTCCCGCGCCCAGGATGGCGGGCGTATGCGTGACGGCGGCGTTCGGACGGTGAGGTGGGCCGTGACAGGCACGGATGGCTCCGGGTGCGCGCGGCGCCGCCTGGGGCGCATCGGCATGGCGCTGCTGCTGATGGTGCCGCTGTTCGCGGTGACCGCAGCGGCCGGGCCCCGCACCGTGCGGGCGGCCGCGCCCGCCGCGGCGAGCGCGGCCGGGACCCGGATCGCGTACGCGGGCACGCAGCACCGCAGCCTCGGCCGGGTGGAGGCCACCGATTCGAGCGTCCCGCTGTTCGGCGCGGGGCCGGTGCACTACGACGTCCAACCCCAGGCACACGGCGGCCAGTTGGTCTTCACCAGCCGTCGCGACGAGAAGAACCCGCAGGTCTACCTGCGCGGCGCGGACGGCTCCGTACGCAAACTGACCACCGGCAGGGACGCCGCCCACCCGTGGCTGACCCCGGACGGCCGGTCCGTCGTCTTCGACTCGGCCGAGCCGGGCGGCACCGGCGGCGGCACACAGCGCGACCTGTGGCTCGTACGCACCGACGGGACGGGGCTCACCCGGCTGACGGACACCCCCGCCGACGAGGAGCATCCGACCGTGTCGCCCGACGGGGCGCGGCTCGCCTACGCGAGCGACGCCGACGCGCTCGCCGGGGAGCAGGTCTATGTGCGGCCGCTGGCGGGCGGCACCGCACGGCGCGTCACCGACCCGGCGGACGGCACCGCGACCGAGCCCGCCTGGAACCCGGTCGACGACGAAGAGAACCGGGACATCATCGCCTACACGTCGACGGGTGCCGACGGCCCCAGGCTGCGCTGGGCGTCGGGCAGCGGGGGCGGCGGAGGCCCGCTGCTCTCCGGCGAGCAGGCCGGCTGGCGTACCCACGGGGCAGCGTGGCTGCCCGACGGGGACGGTGTGCTGTTCCTCAGCCAGGACATCATCGTCTGCGTCTGCGAGGGCGACTGGAACCACGTCTACCGGGCGACGGCGCACTCCGACGCGACGGCCACGCTGGTGCTGAGCGAGAACCGCGACGTCGGCTCCGTCACCTGGCTCGGGCCGGTCGACGGCGGCACCTCGGTCGTGGACCGCACGACCGCGTCCGGGCCGAACACAGCGACCCTCCAGGACATCCGCCAGGACGGCTCCGACCCGCGCGACCTCGGCCTGACCGTCCTGACCGAGGACCCGGCGGCCGACACCAACACCGACCCGTCCAAGGACCCGCTGTTCCAGCCCGCGGCCCCGTACGACCCGTGGACGGAGCGGCAGAACTACACGCCGGACGGGCGCGGGATCGTGCTGACCCGCTTCGAGGGCGACACGCAGGACCGGATCGAACGGATCTGGCTCGCGGACGCGGACGGCTCGCACGCGCGCCCCATGCCGCTCGCCGGGCGCGGCGACCACGACTGGGACACCGACCCGACGTTCTCACCCGACGGCAGGCTCATCGCCTTCACCCGCACGTCGCCCGGCGGCGTCGGCACGGACGCGGGGCCGAGCCGGGTCCTGATCGCGGACGCCGCGACCGGGGCGCTCAAGGGCGAGATCACCCCGCCCGCGGGCGAGACCGCGGGCGGCGACGCACAGCCCACCTGGTCGTCCGACGGCACCGTGCTCGCCTTCACCCGCACCGAGGTGATCGACGGGAACGGCGGCAACAAGCACGTGTGGACCGTCCCGGTCGACCACCTCGACCGGCAGCGCGACCTGAGCATCGCGCACTGCCCGGGCGACTGCCAGGTCATCGACGACAGCCCGGCGTTCTCGCCCGACGGCACGACGGTCGCCTTCAACCGGAAGAACGGCGGCGGCCGGGTCGACGAGGACGACGGCATCCTCCTCACCTCGCTCACCGGCGACGACTGCCACGTCCTGCTGCCCGCCGCCGCGCGCGGCCTGCCGGGGGCGTGCGGTCGCGAGCTGCCCGACACGACGGCCACCGGCCCCTTCCAGCCGCGCGACGCCGCGTGGAGCGCGGACGGCAGGAGCCTGGTCCTCAGCTCGCGTGCCGAGGTCGCGGCCAACAGCCCGGAGAAGCTCAGCCGCGTCGACATCGCCACCGGAGCCCTGACGCCGCTCACCGGCGAGCTGCCGGGGCGGCAGAAGGAGCCGAGTGTGCAGCAGTCCGTGGACCTCGCGGTCCAGGCACCGGGCACGTCGGGACCTGTCGTCGTCGGCCGCACCGGCGCCGTGCGCGTCGACGTCGTCAACCACGGGCCGGCCGCCTCGCCCGGCACCCGGCTGACCGTCGCCCCGCCCCTCGGGGTCACCGTGACGGGCCTCACCGCGCCCGGCGGCACCTGCGACACCGCGGGACTCACCTGCGACCTCGGCGTGGTGGAGCCCGGCGGCACCGTCCCCGTGACGGTGACGGTCACCGGGGTCACCCCGGGTGAACAGCCGGTCGGCTGGTCGGTCACCGGCGCCGTCATCGACCCGGATCCCGGGGACAACGCGGCCACGACCGTGGTGCCGGTGCGCGAGGCACCCGCGCCGCCGGGTCCGCCCGCCCCGCCGCCGCCGACGACCGGCCCGCCCGCGCCGCCGCCCGCCGAGCCGCCCCCGCCGCTCGCGGGGCCAGGGGTGCGCGTCACGGCCCAGCCGGAGCCCGGATACGTGGGCGGCCGCGTCGTCGTCACGTACACCGTGAGCAACGGACGCAACGCGCTGGCCACAGGGCTGCGGCTGCGGCTCGGGCTGCCGGCCGGCGTGCCGGACAACGGGCCGCCGCCGGGGTGCGACAGCGGCTTCTCGTGCGCGCTGCCCGACCTCGCGCCGGGCGCGCGTACGGTGCTCACCGTCGTCCTCTCCCCCACCCGGGCGGTGAGCACGCGGGTGACGGGCCTGCTGACGACCACGGGCACCGACGCCGACCCGGGCGACAACTCGGCCAGCAGGCCGCTGCGGATCCTCCAGCCGAAGATCGTGGCCGTGCCGCCGATCGGCAAGCCCGGCTTCGTGACCTCGGTGCGCGGCAAGGACTTCCCGCCGGGCGTGCCGGTGCGGTTCCGCTGGAAGCCCGGCATCACCGCGGCGGCGGCCCCCACGGTCCCGGTGCCCGACGGCACGTTCATCGGGCAGCTGCTGATCCTCACCAAGGACCAGACGGGCCCGCGCACCATCACCGCGAGCGGCCCCGGGTTCTCCCCCGTGACCACGGACTTCCTGGTCGTCAGCGGGACGGTGCAGCCGCCGGACGAGGTGACGCGCCGGTGATCCACGAGGTCGACGAGGCGCTGCGGGCCCTGCTCGACGGCTCGGGGCTCGCGGCGTCCGGCGTCGAGGTGGCCTTCGACGCGCCGACCCGCGACTGGGCCGCGCGGCGCACCGCACCCACCGTGTGCGTGTTCCTGTACGACATCCGCGAGGACAACACGCGGCGCGGCAGCAGCGGCGGCGAGGTGTACGACGAGGAAGGACACGTCGTGGCGCGCCGCGCCCCGGCGCGCTGGTTCGAGCTGACGTACCTGGTCACGGCGTGGGCGAGCCGGCCGCGGGACGAGCACAGGCTGCTCTCCCAGGTCCTGGCGTGCCTGGTGTCCACCGACACGCTCGGCCCTGAGTTGCTGACCGGCTCGCTCGCCGAACTCGGCCTGATCGTGGGCCTCGACGCGGGCGGTACGGGCCTCGACGCTCCGGCCGCCTCCGACGTGTGGTCGGCGCTGGGCGGCGAGCTCAGGCCGTCGCTCGGGGTGCGGGTGCGGGCGCCGCTCGCCGGGATCCGCCGGGTCGCGGCGCCGCCGGTCACCGAGGGGCTCGTCGTCCGCCCGGTGCCACAGGCGGGCCCGGAGGCCGCCGAGTCGGCGCGCCGCCTGCGCTACACCGGGATCGCCGACCCGGGCGGCGAGGGCTTCGGCGGGCCGCGCGAGCGCCGTCCACGGCCCGCGCGCCGCCGGGGGGACCGCCAGCCGTGACGTACACCGCGCGGCCCGCCGCGCCCTCGGACCCGGGCACGGCGCCGTACCTGTGGCGGCGGCTGCGGCTGGTCGAGGAGCGGGTGCGGTACGCCGTGGCCGTCCGGCGGGCCGCCGACCCGGATCCCGACGACCCGTACCGCGGCCAGTACCTCACGCCGGAGGCGGTCGGCCGCCTCCTCGACGAACCGCCGGGGCCTGCGCTGCCGCCGCTGCCGGGCGGCGGGCCGCCGCCCGGCTCCGTACTCGGCCGTCTGGCACGGGACTTCGGCCTCACGCCGCTCGACGTGGACCTGCTGCTCGTCGCACTCGCGCCGGACCTCGACGCGCGCTTCGAGCGGCTCTACGGCTATCTCAACGACGACCTGACGCGCAGGCGGGCCACGGTCGGCCTCGCGCTCGAACTGTGCGGGTACGGCGGCCTGTCCGCCGCGCGGTTCCGGCTCGCTCCCGGGGCGCCGCTGACGGCCGGCGGCCTGGTCGAGGTCGCGGAGCCGGAGCGGCCACCGCTGTCCCGGGTGCTCGCCGTGCCCGACCGGGTCACCGCGCACCTGCTCGGCGAAGCCGCGTCCGACCCGCGCCTCGTGCCGGTGCTCGGCGAGGAGACGGCGGACCCGTCCTGCGACGACGCGCAGGCCGGGCAGGCCGCGGCGTCCTTCGCGGGTGGCACCGGGCACGTGCACCTGCGGACCCGCGGCGGCGCCCCGGAGGGCCTGGCCTGCGCGGCCCTGCGCGCCGCCGGCCGCCGCCCGCTCGTCCTGGACGCGGCGGCGCTCGGCCGCCGCGCGGGCGAGCTGCCGGAACTGGCCGCGATCGCCGCGAGGGAGGCGCGGCTGACCGGTGCGGGCGTCGTGCTCGGCCCGCTGGAAGCACTGCCAGAAAGGCCGTCAGAGCGGGCCCACGCGCTGCGTACCCTGAGCGGCACGCTGGCCCACGTCCCGCTCCTCACGTACGGCGCGGACGGCTGGGACCCCTCCTGGGCGGCCAGGACGCCCCTGACCCTGACGGTGGCCGCGGCGCCGCCGGAGCGGCAGGCGGCGCGCTGGCGGCAGGCGCTGGAGGCGGCGGGCGGGAGCGACCGGGCGGCGGACGCGGAGGCGCTCGCCGGGTCGGTGGCCGCGCACCGCCTCGACTCCGGGCAGGTGCGGCGCGCCGCGGAGGCCGCGGTGCGCGCGGCGGCGCTGGCGGGCCGCGCGGTGGACCGGGACGATCTGCGGGCCGCCGTGCGGGCGCAGAACAGCGCGGGCCTCGCCCGGCTGGCCCGCCGGGTCGAGCCCGCGGTCGGCTGGGACGACCTGGTGCTGCCGCCGCGTACGCTGCGGGAGCTGCGCGAACTCGCCGTACGGGCCCGCCACCGCGACCTGGTGCTCGGCCGGTGGGGCATGCGGCCGGGCGGCGGGCGGGGGCGGGGGGTGATCGCCCTGTTCGCCGGGGAGTCGGGCACGGGCAAGACCATGTCGGCCGAGGTGGTCGCCGCCGACCTGGGCATGGACCTGTACGTGGTGGACCTGTCCACGGTGGTCGACAAGTACGTCGGCGAGACGGAGAAGAACCTGGAGCGGATCTTCACGGAGGCGTCGGCGGTCAACGCGGTGCTGCTGTTCGACGAGGCCGACGCGATCTTCGGCAAGCGCTCCGAGGTGAAGGACGCGCACGACAGGCACGCCAACATCGAGTCGGCCTATCTGCTGCAGCGGATGGAGTCCTTCGACGGGGTCGCGGTGCTCACCACCAATCTGCGGGCCAACCTCGACGAGGCGTTCACCCGGCGCCTCGACGTCGTCGCGGACTTCCCCGTGCCCGACGCGGCGCACCGCCTGGCCCTGTGGGAGCGCTGCCTCGGTGGCCGGCTGCCGCGCGCGGGCGATCTGGACCTGGCGTTCTGCGCGGACCGGTTCGAGCTGGCCGGGGGGTCGATCAGGTCCTGCGCGGTCACCGCCGCCTACCTGTCGGCCGAGGCGGGCACGCCGCTGACGATGGCGCAGGTGGTGGCGTCGGTCGCGCGGGAGTACCGCAAGCTGGGCCGCCTGGTCCTGGAGGGCGAGTTCGGGCCGTATCTCGCGCAGGCGGCGGGCGCCTGACCCTGCACGCGCGGACCGCGGGAACCGCCCGCGCGGGCAGGGCGATTGCCCCCGGGCAGGGCCCGGCGTCCTCTGCCACCGGTGGCGGGCTGCGACAACGCTGGGGACACCGAGGCCGCAGGACCGTGAAGGAGCGAGCATGGCGACGTACCTCACCCCAGGCGTGTACATGGAGGAGGTGCAGTCCGGTGCCCGGCCGATCGAGGGGGTCGGCACCGCCGTCGCCGCGTTCGTCGGTTTCGCCGAGGACGGCCCGTTCCACACACCGACACTGGTCACCAGCTGGGACCAGTACACCCGTCAGTTCGGTGGCTTCACCCGGGGCACGTATCTGCCGCACGCGCTGTACGGGTACTTCGCCAACGGCGGTGGCGCCGCGTACGTCGTACGGGTCGGCGGCTCGGCCGACGACGCCTCGGCCCCCGCGGCGGGCGGGCCCCGGGGCAGCGGGCGGCTTGCCGCGCAGCCGGTGGAGCTCGGCGGCTTCCTCGTCGCGGCGCGGCCCGGGGTGAGCGGGGTGTCCGTCGAGGTCGCCGAGGCTGAGGGGGAGAACCCGCCGGACGACCGCTTCCGGCTGCTGGTGCGCCAGGGCGACCAGGTGGTCGAGACGTACGACGCCTCCACCCGCAAGAACGTCAAGGGGTATCTGCTCAACCAGGCGCGCGCCTCGAAGCTGGTCGAGGTCACCGAGCAGCGCGGCGCGAGCCAGACGAAGCCCGCCGCGCAGACGGTCGCGGTGCCGGACGCGCCGCCCGCGCCCGCCGCTGGCCCCGGCGAGGTCACGCGGCTCGACCCGGCCGAGTACGTCGGCGACGCGGACTCCCGCACCGGGTTCGCCGGACTTGAGACCATCGACGAGATCACCATGGTCGCCGTCCCTGACCTGATGAGCGCCTACCAGCGCGGCGACCTCGACGCAGAGGGTGTCCGCACCGTGCAGCTGGCCGTCATCGCGCACTGCGAGCAGATGGGCGACCGGGTCGCCGTGCTCGACGCCCCTCCGGGGCTTTCCCCGCAGGCCGTGCGGACCTGGCGCAACGACGAGGCGGGATACGACTCCCACTACGCGACGCTCTACTACCCGTGGGTGCGGGTCTTCGACCCGGCGTCGGGCCACAACACCACGGTCCCGCCGAGCGGCCACGTCGCCGGCGTGTGGGCACGCAGCGACGCGGAGCGCGGCGTGCACAAGGCCCCGGCCAACGAGGTGATCAGGGGCGCGGTCGACCTGGAGCTGCGGCTCAGCAAGGCCGAGCAGGACCTGCTCAACCCGATCGGGGTGAACTGCGTGCGCGCCTTCCCCGGCCGGGGCATCCGGATCTGGGGCGCCCGCACCCTCTCCTCCGACCCGGCCTGGCGCTATCTCAACGTGCGCCGCCTCTTCAACTACCTGGAGGAGTCCATCCTCCTGGGCACCCAGTGGGTGGTGTTCGAGCCCAACGACGACCGCCTGTGGTCGAGCATCAGGCGCAACGCGAGCGCGTTCCTCACCGAGGAGTGGCGCAGGGGCGCGCTGTTCGGGCAGACCGCGGCGGAGGCCTTCTACGTGAAGTGCGACCGCGACAACAATCCGCAGGAGTCCATCGACCAGGGCCGCGTGGTGTGCGAGATCGGCGTGTCGCCCGTGAAGCCGGCGGAGTTCGTGGTGTTCAGGCTCGCCCAGTTCTCCGACAGCACCAGCCTCGTCGACGAGTGAGACGAGCGCGCCGAACGCGGTGAGCACGGCGAGCGCGCCGGGCAGCAGCGGGCCGCAGGCTCCCCAACCCCGCACCAGCGAGAGAAGGTGACAGACAGTCATGGCAGAGGGCGATGCGCTTTCCACGCATATCTTCGGCGTGCAGCTCGGCGGCTACCTGGTCGAGTCGATCCAGGAGATCAGCGGTCTGACCGTCGAGGAGGAGGTCGTCGAGGTCCGCCAGGTCAGCTCGGAGGGCAAGCAGATCATCCGCAAGCAGCCGGGCGCCCGGCAGGCCGGGGAGATCACGATCACCCGGGGGCTCGACCAGAGCAGCGAGTTCACCCAGTGGATCAAGGAGACGCTGAACAACGGGGCCGTGGACACGGCGCGGCAGAACCTCACCATCGAGATCAAGGACTCCACGGGCGAGACGGTCCGCCGCATCCAGCTGATGCAGGGCTGGGCGTCGCGGTGGGAGGGCCCGTCGCTCAAGGCGGGCGAGTCCTCGGCCGCCACGGAGTCCGTGACCATCGTGTTCGAGGAGATCGTCGTCGAATGAGGCGCCGTACGGTGACAGCGGGCAGTCTGGACGAGATCCTCCGGGCCACGGCGCCCGCCGCCGACGCGCCCGCGGCGGCCCCCGCGCCGCCTCCGGCCGCGCCCGCCGCGGGCGGCCAGGACCACGGGCTGCGCACCGAGTTCGAGTTCGAGCTGCCGCGCGGGTACGTCGACGAGGCGGGCACCGTGCACCGGCACGGAGCGATGCGGCTCGCCACCGCGCGCGACGAGCTGCGGCCCCAGATCGACCTGCGCGTCAAGGAGAACCCGGCGTACCTGAGCGTCGTGCTGCTCAGCCAGGTGATCACCAGGATCGGCACCGTCACCGACGTGCACGTCGGCGTCGTGGAGCGGATGTACGCGACCGATGTGGCGTTCCTCCAGGACTTCTACCGCCGCGTCAACAGCGAGGGCCACACCCGGGCTGCCGTGACGTGCCCGCACTGCGAGGGCGGCTTCGAGGTGGACCTCTCGGGTGGGCGCCTGGGGGAATCGTGACGTACGCGCTCCCCCGGCTGCGGGAGGAGATCGCGTACATCGCCTACCACTTCCACTGGCCACGCGAGGAGATCCTCGACCTGACCCACGCCGAGCGCCGGCAGTGGGCCGGCGAGATCGCCCGTATCAACACTCGTGTGAACGAAGGCGGTTGAGTACATGGCATGGCGGGACATGGTGCGCCGCAGGGGGCGCGCCGCACGGGCCGCACCGTCCGGGGGCGCGGCGGCGCCGCACCTCGGGGCCGGGCCCGGCGCCGTCCCCGAGGGCTGGGACGGCGGCTGGCGGCGTGCGGGCGCACCCGTGCTGACGCTGTCCCGGGAGCCGCTCGCGGTCAGCGACGGGCTGGTGTTCCGCTCCGGCCTCGCCGCGTGGCGCGACCCGTCGTTCGACACGGGGCTCGCCCACGGGGTGCTGCGCTCCGCGCCGGCGGGTCTGGTGCGCGGCGTGGTCCGGCCGCCCGCGGGTACGGACCCCGACGGCGCCGCCCCGAGCACGGGCGGACCGCTGCTGCTGCGTGCGCTGCCGCGCCCCGCCGACGAGACGGCCGGGGCCGACGAGGCCTCTCCGGCCCCGGGCGCCAGGGTCCTGCACGCGCCGCCGCCGTCCCCGGCCGCCCCGTCGTCGTCCGGCGGGCGGGCGGCGCCCGGTGGGAACGCCCCGGCCGGGCCGCGCACCGGTGGCGGCGACGGGGCCGCCGGCCGGGCGGCGGGTCCGCAGGGCGCGCTGCCGCAGGTCCGGCAGCGCCCACGGACCGAAGGGCGGCGGACCACGGACGCCGCGGCTGGAGGGGGCGGACGGGGCCGCGAGGGTCTGGGCCGAGGCACGCAGGACGCCCCGGGAACCGACCGCCGCCGTGCCGCAGCCCCTGCAGGCGGCGCGCAGGAGCGTGAGGGCCGGGCGCCGGAGGACGGGCGTGTGCCACGGGACGCGCGAGGCACGGCGGACGGCGGGGCCTCGGCGGGTTCCGCGTCGGCGCGGCGGCCTGTCCGGGAGGCCGGGGCGCGGGGCCTCGCTTCCGGGAGCAGCGCGGAGGGCTCCCCGGCCCGGCAGCGGCGGGACCCGGATCCCGCGGTGCCGGGCCGGGGCGGCGAGGCGCCGGGGGCCGGGGCGGCGCCCGCAGCAGGGGAGGCCCCCGTACAGCGCGCCCTGACATTCGAGAGGCCCGTGCCCCTGGCGGAGCCCGGCGCGGAGCCGGCGGCGCGGGCGACCGGCGCCCCGGGCCTCCCGGCGGCCCCGGCGTCTCCTGCCCTTCCGCTGGTGCGCCGCGTCGCCGTGGTGCCGGTAAGCGGGCACGGCACACCGCCGTCCCCCGCCGCCCCTGCGTCCGCTGCGTACGGGGCGCGGCGGCGCGCCGCGCCGTCCGGCACGGGACACGACGGGGCATCCCACGGCCCTGCCACCGCCAACACCCCCACGGCCTCGCCCCGCGCGGGACGTGGCGGGCCCTCGGCGGACACCGACCGGCGCGGTCGCGCCCCGCACGGCCCCTCCACCACCGACACCCCGGCCGCCGCAGCGCGTACGGCACGTGGCGGGCCGTCGGCGGACACCGACCGGCGCGGTCGCGCCCCGCACGGCCCCTCCACCACCGACA
>NZ_BAABEP010000005.1:0-63268 GCF_039540215.1 Streptomyces tremellae | reverse complement strand
CCCCGGCCGCCGCAGCGCGTACGGCACGTGGCGGGGCGTCGGCGGACGGGCCGAGCGGCAGCACGTCCCACGGCCCCGCAGCCCACGGCGCCCGGGAGCACCGGCCCCCGGCGCCGCCCGGCGCCGGACCCGCCGGGGCATCGGGGGAGGCCACCCGGGGCGGCGGTGCGCCCCGGGGCGCCGGCGGCGGGCTGGCCGCACCGGTGGCCGCGCCCGCCCGCAGGGTGCGGCCCCGGCCCTCCGGGCGGTCGTTGACCGTCGCCCGCAGCACGGCGGTTCCGGTGCGCCGCATAGCCGCCGTACGCCCCGCGCCCGCCCCGGCCGGCGGCCTCCTTGACGCCGGGGCCGTGCGGGGACCCGACGCGCGGTCGGCCGCGCCACGCGCCGCCGGGCGGCCGCCGCTCGGCGAGCCGCTGGCCCAACTCCCGCCGACCGCCGTCGCGTTGCGTGCCGCCACGGACACGGCCCCGGACACCGCGTCCGTGCCGCCGCTGCCCGTCGCCCAGGGCCGTGCGGTCGACGCGTCCGACGCGTCCTCGACGCGGCAGGGCCCCGGGGACGACGCCGCTCCCCGGCCCTCGGGGCGCAGGCCACGCGCCGGGCTCGGCGCTCCCCTGGCGTCGCTCCCGCCCAGCGCCGGGCTGCCCGGCACCGGGAGGGCGGCCCCCGCCGCCCGTGGGCCCGCCCCGCGCGCGCCCGGCCCCGGCTCCCTGGGCGCGCCGTCCTCCGCGCCCACCGGACCCGCCCGCGCACCCCTGCTGGGCCGCGCCCCCGCCGCCGCGCGCCTCGGCGAGAGCGTGGCAGCGCCGGGCGCATCGGCTCCGCTCGTCCAGCGCCGCGCGTCGGCCCCGTACGACCCGCCCGCGCGGCAGCCGTCCCCGAGGCGGGCTTCCGCGTCCGGGCAGAACGGCGGCGGGCCGCGCCCCACCGCGCCTTCCGGGCGCCCCGCCCCCGTGGTCGTCGCCCGCGCCGTGCCCGGTGGCGCGCACCCCGGCCCGGCGCGCGCGCTCCGGCCGACCGTACGGCTCCTCGCGGCCCGGCCGCTCGCCGTCAGCACCGGCGCGGCGGGCGACATGGCACCGACCGCTCCGCCCGCTCCTGATCGCCCCGTCGTCGCGGCGCGCTGGCCCCGCGGGCCGGAACTCCCGCGCGCGAGCGGCACGGTGCCCGTCGTGCCCGCACCGGCAGGTGCCCCGCCCCGCGTGCAGCGCGCGAGCGCCGCGCCTGCGCCCCGCGTCGTACGCCCCGCCCCCGCCACGGGGGGACCGCCCACGGCGGCGCCGCGCCGCGCACTGCCCTTCACGCAGCCGCAGAGCCAACTCCCCACGGCCCAGCCGTCGTTCACCCCGGCGACTGGCTCCGGGGGCGCACCGCCCGCACCCGTCGCGCCCGTGGCCCGCCCTGCGCGGCGGGTCGTACAGCGGGACACCGGGTCCGCGCAGGGCGGCGGGAGCGGTACGGGCTCGGCGGCCACCCGATCCACGGCGACCAGCACCGCGGGCACCGCGGTGTCCGCGGGCACGCAGACACCGCCGGCCCCCGCCGGCGCCACGGGTGCCGACCTGGACGACCTGGCCCGCCGGCTGATCGACCCGGTGTCCCGTCTGCTGCGCTCCGAGTTGCGGCGCGGCCGCGAGCGCACGGGCAGTCCGGGCGACCGCCGCCGCTGAGCAGGGGGAGCCGACGGGAAGCACACGGGGGACGCACGGAGACCGGACGGGCAACGCAGAAGGAACGGACGGCGGACAGAGGCATGACGGACAACATCTTCGCGACGAGCGTGTTCTTCCGGCTGGCCATCGGCGGCAACGACCTGGGCGCGTTCCACACCTGCTCAGGCATGGGCGCGGAGGTCCAGCTCGAAAGCTACGCCGAGGGCGGGAACAACGGCTTCACCTGGCAGCTCCCCGGGCGCGTCACCTGGTCGAACATCACCCTGACGCGGCCCGTCACGGCCGACACGGCGAAGATCGGCCGCTGGCTGGACGAGACGCTGCGCAAGGTCGAGCCGAAGGACGGCGAGATCGTGGCGCTGCGGCCCGACCTGAGTCAGATCATCAGCTGGCAGGTCTACGGCATCGTCCCGGTGCGCTGGCAGGGGCCCTCGTTCGACCCGGCCAACTCGGCGCCCGCGACGGAGACCCTGGAGATCGCGCACGAGGGCCTGTCGCCCTCGTGATCCGCGCAAGCCGCGTCCGCCCCCACTCGTCTGAGAGGAACACCCGCCATGTCCCCAGCGGTCCGAGCCGGCCGGGCCAGGGCCCAGCTCACTCTCAAGGAGCCGCCCGCCTCGGTCGGCGCCAGGCCGGGCGGCACGATCGCGCGGTTGAACCTCCAGTTCAACCCGTCGACGCTGTCGCTCAGCAAGTCCACCGAGTGGCGGCGCACGCCTTCCAGGACCGCGGCGGAGTCGGCGCTGCCTGAGTTCGTCGGCAGCGGCCCGCGCAGGCTGAGCCTCGACGTCTTCCTCGACGCCACCGCCAGGCACGACGACTCGGTGGAGCAGGCGGTGGACACCCTGATGAAGGCGTGCGTGCCCACTCCGGCGAGCCTGGGGCGCAAGAAGCCCGCGAGTCCCTGGGTGCGGTTCGAGTGGGGTTCCGCGCGCACCACGTCGTTCGACGGGGTGCTGTCGAGCCTCTCGGTGTCGTACACGCTGTTCGACGTGGACGGGAAGCCGCTGCGCGCGACCTGTTCACTGTCCATCGAGGAGGCGAGCGTCGACCCGCCGGGGCAGAACCCCACCTCGGGGTCGCGCACCGCGCGCAGTACGCACACGGTCGTCGCGGGCGACAGCCTCGCCCTGCTGGCGTGGCGGGAGTACGGGGACGCCACCGCGTGGCGGGCCATCGCGGAGGCCAACGGCATCGACGACCCGATGGCCCTGGCACCCGGCACCGAACTCGTGGTGCCGGGTGCCAGGGACGCGTGGGACGAGGAGGACGCCTGATGACGACACCCGAGGCGCGCGACGGGCGGTCGTTCGCGGCCGACCCCGTCGTCGAGGCTCCCGGCGAGCTGCCGCCGGTCTGGGCGGCGCAGCTGGTCAGCTGTGTGGTGGACGAGAACGTGGGGCTGCCGGACATGGCGGTGCTCTCCTTCCGGGACGCGGACCACGAGTTCCTCGACGCGACGGGGATCACCATCGGCACGCCGCTGCGGGTCTCAGTGGTGACCGTGAAGGGGCGCTCCCGCGAGCGGCTGTTCAACGGCGAGGTCACAGCGCTCGAACTGGACCGGGACAGCACCGGCACGTTCACCGTCGTACGGGCGTTCTCCAGGACGCACCGCCTGCAACGCGGCCGCAAGGTAGTGGCGTACCGGAACATGACGACCGCCGAGATCGTCCGCAAGGTGGCGACGGGCGCCGGGCTCGCCGTGGGCAGGGTGGAGGCCCCGGCCGTCACCCACCGGCAGCTCTCGCAGGCCAACGTGTCGGACTGGGACTTCCTCCAGTACCTCGCGGGAGAGTGCGGCGCGCTGGTGCGGGTGGACGACAAGGGTGTGCTGCAGTTCACCAGGCCGGTGCGGGCGGCCGGGGCGCCCGCACCGTCGACGCCCGCGACCAGCAGCCCGATGGTTCTGGAGTACGGACGCAACCTGCTGGCGCTGCGGGCCGCGCTGACGACGGCCGACGCGGCGTCGAAGGTGCAGGTGCGCGGCTGGGACGTGACGACCAAGCGGCCGCTGGTCGCGGAGCAGGCGTCGATGGTCAGCGGCACGGTGGTGCCGGGCCTCAGTCCCACGTCCGTCAACCGGTTCGGGAAGGAGACGCAGATCACCGTCACCGACACCCCGTACCGCACGCTGGCGGAGACGACGGCGGCGGCGCGGGCGACGGCCGAGCAGGTGGCGGCCGGGTACGGCGAGCTGGAGGCCGTCGTGGAGGGCAACCCGCTGCTGCGCGCGGGCCGGCCGATAGCGCTCGGCCGGGTCGGTACGGCGTTCTCCGGGCGGTACACGGCGACGGCCGTGCAGCACGTCCTCGAACCGCACGGCGGCTACCGGACCACCGTGTGCGTCAGCGCGAGCCCCGACCGCTCGCTGACCGGCCTGGTCACCGGGGCCAACGCGCCCGGCAGGGGCCCGCGCGTCCCCGGCCTCGCGATCGGGGTGGTGACGGACGTGCGCGAGGAGCCCGCGGGCTCGGACCGGGGCGCGGTCCGCCTCAGGTTCCCCTGGCTCGACGACACGTACATCACGGACTGGGTCCGCACGGTGCAGTGGGGCGGCAAGGGCGGGGGCGGTGTGGTCAGCCCCGAGGTCAACGACGAGGTGCTCGTCGGGTTCGAGCAGGGGCTGCTCGACAGCCCCTATGTCATCGGCGGGCTCTACAACGGTGTGGACAAGCCCTCGCCGCACGACGTGCCGCTGGTCGACAAGACGAGCGGAAGGGTCAACCGCCGTTCCGTGGTGTCGCGTTCCGGCCACCGGGTGGAGCTGCTCGACGCACCGAACCCGGGCCCTTCCGGGCTGCGTCTGATGACCGGCGACCAGCGCCTCCAGGTGCGCCTCGACGACCGGGAGGACCGCGTCGAGGTGACCGTGTACCGGTCCCCCGGCCAGGTCGCGACCTCCCTCGTCCTGGACAAGGACGGCATCACCCTGGACGCGGGGCGGGGTGCCGTGAACATCAAGGGGCGCAGGGTGAACATCGCGGGGCAGTCGTCGGTCAACGTCACCGGCCGCAAGGTGGGGGTCGTCGGGCGGACCGAGGCGTCTGTCGACGGCGGGCTGGTCGGCATCCTCAAGGCGCAGCTCGTGAGAATCAATTGAGCCCGCCCGTGGTGTCCGCCCGCCGCGCCGGGCGCCGTGGCCCCGGCCCCGCGGCCCCGCCGTCCCGTACCCGCCGCACAAGGAGTGTCGATGCCCGAAGCAGTCCGTACCGGTGACCCCACGAACCACGGCGGCCGGATCACCACGCCGCCGCCCCCGGCCGCGGCGGCCGTGGAGAGCGTCCTCATCGGCGGCCGGCCCGCCGCCGTCGAGGGCAGTCTGCACGTCTGCCCGATCGTGCCGCACGCGGCGCTCGGCCCGGCCAATGTCATCCTGCCCAACCTCGCGGCCCTGGCCCGTGGCGCAGTCCTCATCGGCGGGCTGCCGGCCGCGCGGAGGGGCGACAAGACGGCGTGCGGCGCCCAACTCCTCCCCGGGGACCTCACAGTGGAGATCGGAGGCCCGCTGTGAGCGAGCGGTTCATCGGACGCGGCTGGGCGTTCCCCCTGCGCGTCGGGCCGACCGGGGGCATCGCCATGGTCGAGCGGGCCCGGGAGATCGAGGAGGCGATCCGCCTGGTGCTCGGCACGGCGCCGGGCGAGCGGCCGATGCGGCCGGAGTTCGGCTGCGGCATCCACGACTACGTCTTCGCGCCCGGCGACGGCGCCACCGCGGGGCGGATCGCGCAGCAGGTGCGCGAGGCGCTGGAGCGGTGGGAGCCGCGGATCGCCGTGGACGACGTCGTCGTCGCCTTCGACTCGGTGGACGCGGGCACGCTCTACATCGACGTGCGCTACACCGTGCGCACCACCAACGACCGGCGCAACCTGGTGTTCCCCTTCTACACGATCCCCTCGGACGAGGGGACCGAGGAAGCGGTGGGCGACTGATGGCCCTGCCCTCCCCCAATCTGGACGACCGGCGCTTCCAGCAGCTCGTCGACGAGGCGAAGCGGTACGTGCAGCAGCGCGCGCCCGAGTGGACCGACCACAACGTCTCGGACCCCGGCGTGACCCTGATCGAGACGTTCGCGTATCTCGTGGACCAGCTGCTGTACCGGCTCAACCGGGTGCCGGACAAGAACTACCTCGCGTTCCTGGACTTGTTGGGCATCGAGCTGTTCCCGCCCGCGGCCGCGAGCGCCGAGGTGGACTTCTGGCTCTCGGCCCCGCAGCCGGACACGGTGGCACTGGCCGCAGGCACCGAGGTCACCACGGCGGCCGGGGAGGACGAGGAGGCCGTGGTGTTCGCGACTACCGGCGAACTGAGTGTCGTTCCCAGTGAGTTGACGCGCCTGGTGACCGCGCCGCGCCGCGGCGAGCAGACCGACAGGACGGGGGCGCTCGCGGACGGCGCGGACGTGCCGTGTTTCCAGGCGGCTCCCGAGCCGGGCGACGCGCTGCTGTTCGGGCTGCCGACCGCCGCTCCGCGCTGCATCGTCGCGGTGCGTGTCGACAGCCGCGTCGAGGGCGTCGGCGTCGATCCGCGGCAGCCGCCGCTGGTGTGGGAGGCGTGGGACGGCGGGCGGTGGCAGCGGTGCGAGACGGGCGAGGACTCCACCGGCGGCCTGAACCGGCCGGGCGAAGTCATCGTGCACGTACCCGCGGGACACACCGCCTCGGTGATCGGCGGCACCCGCGCGGGCTGGCTGCGCTGCCGGGTCGTCGAACCCGAGCCGGGCCAGCCGTTCTACTCCGAGTCGCCGACGGTGCGCGAGGCGGCGGTGTTCACCGTGGGCGGCACGATGACGGCGGAGCACGCGGAGACGGTGGTGGACGTGCCGCTCGGCACGTCGGAGGGCGTGCCGGGTCAGGTGTTCCGGCTGGAGCGGCCCCCTGTGCTGCTCGACGGGGAGCCCCCGGTGGTGGAGGTGTCCTCGCCCGAGGGATGGCGGCGGTGGAGCGTCGTGGACCACTTCGGGCGCTCGGGCCCCGGGGACCGGCACGTCCATGTGAACCCCGCCACGGGCGAGTTCACCTTCCCGCCCGCGCTGCGCGAGGCCGACGGCACGCTGCGGGTCTGCGGGGACGTGCCGCCGAAGGGCGCCCAGGTGCGGGTCGCACGCTACCGCACCGGCGGCGGCCCCGCGGGCAATGTCGCGCGGGGCGCGATCAACGTGCTGCGCAGCTCCGTACCGTACGTGGCGCGGGTCGGCAACCGGGAGGCGGCCCAGGGCGGTGTCGCGGGCGAGACCGTCGCCAACGCGAAGCTCCGGGCGCCGCAGGCGCTGCGGATGCAGGAGCGCGCGGTGACCGCCGAGGACTACGAGATCATCGCCCGCCGCGCGGCGCCCTCGGTGCGCAGGGTCCGCTGCCTGCCGGCCGCCGACGCTCCCGGCGCCGTCCGGGTCCTCGTAGTGCCGGACGCGGTCGCCGACGAGGGCGACGACCGGCTGCGCTTCGAGCAGTTGATCCCCTCGGACCACGTGCTCGCCGCGATCGCCGAGGCCCTGGACGAGCGGCGGCTGATCGGCACCAGGCTCGTCGTGGAACCGCCCGTCTACCAGGGCGTCACCGTCGTCGCCCGGCTCTCCGCGCCCGCAGGGGACGCCGACCGGATCCGGGAGGCGGCGCTTGCCGCGCTGTTCCGCCATCTCAACCCGCTGCACGGCGGGGCGGACGGCGCGGGGTGGCCGTTCGGGCGGCCCGTGCAGTACGGGGAGGTGTTCGGGGTGCTGCAACGCGCCGTCGGGGACGTGCTGGTGGAGGACATCAGGATGTTCGCCGCCGACCCGGTCAGCGGGCGGCGCGGCGCACCCGTCGACCGCGTCGACATCGGCGCGGGCACGCTGGTCTTCTCGTACCAGCACCAAGTGGTCGTCACCGCGGTGGAGTCGGGGGACGGCGCATGAGCAGGGCCGCGGTTCCCGGGCTGGCGAGCCGGTACCCCATCGGTGGGCAACTCCCTGCGCTGTACGCCGAGGACGACTTCGCGCAGCGGTTCACGGCCGGGCTCGACACAGTGCTCGCACCGGTGTTCGCGACGCTCGACAACCTGCCCGCGTACTTCGATCCCCGGATCGCGCCGGCGGACTTCGTCGCGTGGCTGGCCTCGTGGGTGGGTGGCTCAGACGACGAGCGCAGGCCGCTTGAGCTGCGGCGCGAGGCCACGGTGCGGGCGCTTGAGCTGCACCGGCGGCGTGGCACGGCCCGCGGCCTCACCGAGGCGCTGCGGCTGGTGCTCGGCGTCGGCGCGGACGTCACCGAGGGCGGGGCCGCGGCCTGGTCGCGCACGGCGGGCGCCGCGCTGCCGACCGCGCCGGACGACGAGGTGCTCGTACGGGTCTGGCCCGAGCGCGTGGACGCCGTCGACGCCGACCGGGTGGGCGAACTGGTCCGGGCGCTGTGCCCGGTGCACACGGCGTTCCGGGTGGAGGTTCTGCCGGGACCGCCCGTCGATGACGGAAGGTGAGCCATGCGCGAGTGCCCTGTCTGCGGGGCGTCCAACGGGGAGACGGACGACTTCTGCGGCAACTGCGGCAGTTACCTGGGCTGGTCGGACCAGTCGCCGGCCGGCGGGCCGCGGCGGGCGGCCGCGGGCCCGCCACCGGACTCCGCGCCCGAGGCGGCGGCCGGTGCCCCCGCGTCCCCGGAGGCGCCCCCGCCCGCGCAGGCCGGAAGCCCGTTCGGCGCACCGCCGCGTGCGGAGGCGGACCGCGCGTCGGGACCGCGTCCCGGCGCCGGGGCCGCGCACCCGTCCGGCACGCCCCCGCGCCCGGACCGTCCGCCCACGACGGCCTCCGGAACACCCTCGCTCCGAGACGCTCCCCCCGCACCGCCTCCCGGCACACCCCCACGGCCGTCCGGCCCGCCGCCGCGCCCGGACGGCCCGCCCGCACCGCCGCGGCCGGTGTCCGGAGGCCCGGCCGCCGGGGCGGTGCGCCCTCTCACGCCCCACCCCCCGGGGGCCGGCGACTCGGCGGCGGGCGTGCCGCGCACCGCGGAGTCCACGGGTGGCGCCACCGCGTCCTCCGCCCCGCGCACCGGGGTTCACCCCGCCGCCCCCGGGGGCGGCGCCACGCCGCAGGCCGGGGCGCAGCGCCCCGTGGGGCCGCAGCCGGTGAAACCCGCCAAGGCGGTGGCGCCCCGCCCCGTGGTGCGTCCCGTCCCTGCCGAGGAGGACGTGTCCGGCACGCCGTGCCCGGTGTGCGGCACCCTCAACCAGCCCGGCCGCCGCTTCTGCCGCCGCTGCGCGGCCCGCCTCACACCCGAGGCGGCACCGGCTCCTCTGCCGTGGTGGCGCAGGGTGTGGCCGCTGCGCCGGCGGCGCGCCCGGGCGGGCTCCGGCCGGCTGGTGCGGGCGCTGGTGATCCTCGCCGTCGTCCTCGTCCTGGCCGCGGCGGCCGTCCTCCTGCTGCCCGCGGGGCGCGGGCTGTTCGAGGACACCCGGGACAAGCTCGGCGGAGTCAGGTCCGTGACCCCGACCGCCGTCAGGGCCACCGCCGAGTTGCCGGGGCACCCGGCGACCCGCACCGTCGACGGACTCAGCAACCGCTACTGGGCGGCGCCCGCCGCGGGCGCGTCCGTCACGTACACCTTCGCCAAGCCGTTCCGTCTGGTGAACCTGCTCATCACCAACGGCGCCTCCGCGTCGGCCCAGGGGTACGCCGGGCAGGGGCGCGCGCTGGAGATCGACGCGGAGGTGACGACGAGTGGCGGACGGGTGGAGCACCAGCGGCTCACCCTGAGCGACAAGCCGGGCTCGCAGCCCATGCAGGAGGGCATCAGCGACGTCACGCGGATCCGTCTCACGCTGAACAACCCCGTCGGCCTGACCCGCGGCCGCCATCTGGCCCTCGCCGAGGTGGAGTTCTTCCAGCGCACCTGACCCCGCGCCCGGCCCGCGCCCCGTCAGTGGCGGTACGCCCAATCGAGGTGGGCGCGGAGCGCGGGCGCGAACGCCTCGTGCTCCGAGGACTCGATGATGCGGATCAGCTCCTCGTGTTCGCGCAGCACGGGAGGGAACTGCTCGGGCCCCGGCCCCAGCGCGTGGATGCTCATACGGCGCTGGCGGTCGGCCAGGGTCGCGTAGAAGTCGATCAGCAGCGCGTTGCGGCCCGCGCCGACGATCAGCCGGTGGAACGCCTCGTCCGCCTGGATGAACTTCCCCAGGTCCCCGGTCTCGGCCCGGGCCCGCTGCACCTCCAGGGCGGCGCGCAGCTGCTGGACGACGCGCGGGATGTCGTCGGGCCTGCCGCCCAGCCTGCGCACCGCCGCGGTCTCGACCGCCTCGCGCGCGTCGAGGACGTCCTCCGCCTCCCCGCGTTGCACGGGGACCACGACGGCGCCGCGCCGGGGCATCAGCCGCAGCAGCCCCTCCGTACGCAGCCTGATGAACGCCTCGCGCACCGGTGTGCGACTCATGCCGAGGCGTTCCGCGATGTCGCCCTCGGTCAGGAAGTGGCCCCCGGGGAACTCCCCGTTGAGCACCAGCTCCTTCGTCTCGCTGTACGCGCGCTCGGCCGCGGGGACCTCCCGTGTGCCGTGGCCGCCGGTCACGTCTCGCTCCATGGGTTCCGCCGTTCGTCGGGTCGGCTCGCTGCGGCCGGCCTCCGTCTGTGTGGGTGAGGGGTGCTCGGGTGGTTGGTGCGGGGCGCGCGGCGGTCAGCCGCCGGCCCACTGCCGTGCGATCAGGAAGACGTTCAGCGCGCTGACCACGCAGACCACGGCCCAGGCCGCGGTCTTGGCCACGGCTCCGCTCGCGTAGGGACCCATGACGTCCCGGCGCGAGGTCAGCAGGACGAGGGGGACGAGCGCGAAGGGGATGCCGAAGGACAGGACGACCTGGCCCAGCACGAGCACGGCGGTCGCGTCGGCGCCCGAGGCAAGGACCGCGAGCGCGGGCACCATGGTGACCAGGCGCCGGATCCCCGGGGACAGCCGCAGCCCGGTGAAGCCCGACATGACGACCTGTCCCGCGTATGTCCCCACCCCTGCGGAGGAGAGGCCGGAGGCGAGAAGTGCGACGGCGAACACGGCCGCGGCCGCCGGGCCGAGGAGCCGGCCGAGCGCGTGGTGCGCCGCCTCCAGGTCGGTGATCCCTTCGAGCCCCGGTACGTGGAAGAGGCGCGCGGCGACGGCGAGCATCGCCATGTTGACGGCTCCCGCGAGCCCCAGCGCCACGAGCACGTCCACGCGCTCGCCGCGCAGCACCCGCCCGGTCGGTGTGCCGCGCAGCGCCGCCGCCCGGGCGGATGTGAGGCCCGAGTGCAGGTACACGGCGTGCGGCATGACGGTCGCGCCGACGATGCCCACCGCGAGGTACACCGAGTCGCCGCCGCTCAGGGAGGGCAGCAGCCCGTGCAGCACGTCGGAGGCCGGGGGACGCACACGTGCCACCTCGTAGGCGAAGCCCGCGAAGACCACGGCGAGCAGGGCGATGATGCCGCCTTCGAACGCGCGCCGGCCCCGGGACTGGAGCGCGAGCAGGCCGAGCGCCACAACACCGGTCAGGAGTCCGGCGGGAAACACGGGGACGCCGAGCAGGAGGTGCAGGCCGATGGCGGCGCCGAGGAACTCGGCGACGTCGGTGGCCATCGCCATCGCCTCGGCCTGGATCCACAGGCCGTGCGCCACGGGCCGCGGGCAGCGGGCGCGGACCAGCTCGGGGAGGGTGCGTCCGGTGACCGTGCCGAGCTTCGCCGACAGGTACTGCACGGGCATCGCGCACAGGCTCGCGCAGAGGACGACCCACAGCAGGAGGTAGCCGTACCGGGCGCCCGCCTGGATGTTGGTCGCGTAGTTGCCCGGGTCGAGGTAGGCCACCGACGCGACGAACGCCGGCCCGACCACGGCCGGCAGAGTGCCGAGCCGGCCGCGTCGTCCGCGTCTTCCGCGGGTACGTGCCTCGGGTCGCGCCGCACCGCCCGTACCCGGTTCCGGCACCGTGTCCGCACCCGGGCCGCCGCTCTCCGTCCCCATGGCAGGTCCCGCTCCTTTCCGCCGGTGCGGCGGGCGCTCAGAGGTCAAGGACCAGGACGTCGCCGAGGGCACGTGAACAACACACCATCATGACCTCGCCGGAGTCCTTCTCCTGCGGTGTGAGGAACGAATCGCGGTGGTCGGGGGTGCCTTCGAGCACGACGGTCTCGCAGGTGCCGCAGGTGCCTTCCCTGCACGAGGTGGGCACCCGCACACCGGCCTCCTCCAGCACGTCGACGACGCTGCGGTCGGCCGGGACGGTCAGTTCGAGTCCCGACTCCTCCAGCACCACCTGGAAGGGTGTGTTCCGTCCGTCGAGCGCGCCTGCCCTCGGCCGGAAGCGCTCGACGTGCAGGGCGCCCTCGGGCCAGTGGGCGCAGGCGCCTTGGACGGCGTCGAGGAGGGGGCGCGGTCCGCAGCAGTACACGGCCGTGTCGTCGCGCGCCTCGGCGAGCAGGGTGCCGAGGTCGATGAGTCCCCTGGTGTCCTGGGGCCAGAGTTCCACCCGCGGGCCGTACCCGGCGAGGTGCCCGGTGAAGGCCATGGAGGCGGCGGTGCGTCCGCCGTAGACGAGGCGCCAGGGCCGTCCCGCCGCCTCGCAGGCCGCGGCCATGGGGAGGAGGGGTGTGATGCCGATCCCTCCGGCGATGAACAGGTACGCGCCGGCCTCCACCAGGGGGAAGTTGTTGCGCGGTCCTCGGCAGGTGAGGTGGTCGCCGACGGTGAGTTTCTCGTGCACGTACTGGGAACCGCCGCGGCTCTCCGGCTCCCGGAGCACGGCGACCCGCCAGCCGCCGGTGTCCTCCGGGTCGCCGCAGAGTGAGTACTGCCGTTCCATGCCGGGCGAGAGGAGGAGGTCGATGTGGGCGCCCGGCTCCCAGGCCGGCAGCGGGCCGCCGTCGGCCGCGGCCAGCCGGACGGAGACCACGCCGTCGGCCTCGGTGGCGATGCCGGTCACCACCGTTCGGGTCTCGGCCAGGGCGGACGAGGCGGTTGTCTTCGCGTGTGCCATCGGTGCCATCCGTACGTGAGAGAGGGGGCGGGGCGTCCTGCCGGGCCGGGGGCGCCGGTGCGGTCGGCGCCGCGCGCCGGCCCGGCAGGGGCGAGGGGGCCGGCTACGCGCGGCCGGCTTCGGCGTGGGGCGCCGGGGCGCCCGGTCCCCCGCCTCCCTCGCCCGGGGTGCGCTCCCGGTGCCGGCGGGTGCCCGGCCTGCGCCTGCTGGTGTCGACGACGACCAGGTCGCCCTCCAGCGTCACGGCGTAACCCTCCATCACGTAGGGGCCCTTCTGGGGTCCGCCCGCGGGGTCGACAACGTCCTCGGGGGATCCGGGGACGACCTCGACCTCGTACTTGCGCACCCGCGCGCCGCGCGGGTCGTACCAGGACTCCCCCGTCCTGATGTCGTACTCCCACTGGTGCCAGGGGCAGCGCAGGGAGCGCCCTCGTTCGTACACGATCGAGCCGTCGGGCACCTCTGCCTTCGACACACCGAACACCGTGCCGTAGGAGCAGAGTTCGGCGCCCGCGTGCGGACACTGGTTGAGCAGGGCGTAGTACTCGCCCTCGACGTTGAACACGCCGACGGAGCGGCCCTCCAGCTCGACGATCTTCCGTTCGCCCTCGCCGATCTCGGTGGACGTGGCCACCACGTACTTGGTCATCGGTCCGTGACCTCCAGGCCGAAGAAGCGCTGCCCGTTCGTGCGCAGCAGCTTGTCCCGCAGCTCGTCGGGGAAGCTGTGCGGGAAGACCGTCTCCGGCGAGTCGAAGTCGAAGTGGGGGTAGTCCGAGGCGAAAAGCACGTTGTCGGGGCAGAACTCCTCGATCAGTTCCGCGAGGTGCTCCGGGTTCTCCGGCTCGTCGATCGGCTGGGTGGAGGCCCAGACGTGGTCGCGGACGTACTCGGACGGGCGGCGCTGGAGGTCGGGGACCTCGCTGCGCAGATTGGCCCAGTGGTAGTCGAGGCGTTGCACGAGGGGGACGAAGTGCGCCACGTTCCCCTCGACGAACATCACCTTCAGGTCGGGGAACCGATCGAAGGTGCCGCTCAGGATGAGGCTGAGGATCTGCGACTGGAAGCTCTGGACGTGCCCGACGTGGTATTCGGTGTGGTACGAGGTCCAGCCGGTGCCCGTGTTGGGGTTGCCGCCGCCCTGTGACAGGTGGAACTGGATCGGCAGCCCGTGCGCGACGGCCGCCTCGTAGATCGGCCAGTAGCGCCGGTTGCCCAGCGGCTCCAGGGTCTTGCTCAGTCCGAGCACCGCGACGACCCCGGGGTCGGAGCCGACGCGTTCGATCTCCGCGACGGCGTACTCGGCGGTCTCGAACGGCACCGGGATGGCGGCGCGCAGCCGGGGCTCGGGGTAGACGAGGTGTTCGAGCTGCCAGTCGTTGATGGCGCGCACGAGGGCGTGGGCGAGTTCCTGGTTGAGCGCCTGGCTCGCCGGGTTGAGCGTCTGGCCGCCGGGGGCGATGCACTGGAGCACGCCGAGCTGCACGTTGTGCAGGTCGAGCAGCTGGTCGCGGATGAGTTTCAGGCTGGAGCCCGGGTAGCCGGTCTCCGGCCAGGCGTCGGCGCGCATCGCACCGCCGTACATCTGCGGGTATTCGCCGTTGTTCTGGAGGCCGTTGGTGGTGCGGGAGCCGTACTCGCGCACGTGCCTGCGCCAGCGCTCCGGCAGGTAGGAGTCGATGGCGCCCGGGAGCGGAACGGGGTGGATGTCGACGTCGATGACGCCGGTGTCGACCACGGGCCGGCCGAGGGTGGCGGGGTGTTCGAGGATGGTCATGCTTCAGGCCGCCTCTCCTGCGGTGGGGACAGAGAGCTGGTACAGGTCCCACGCGTTCTGCCGGTAGATCCGGTCGAGCAGCGCCGCGTCGCGGGTGCCGCCCTCGATGGCGCGGGGTGCGGTGTGGTGCTGGTGCGGGTAGTCACTGGAGTAGACGAGGAGTTCGTCGGAGCCCATCCGCTCGACGGTCTTGTCGAGGTTTCCCGCGAGTTCGGCGCCGTCCGACGGGCTGGTGGTGAACTTGACGTGTTCCCTGATCAGTTCGGACGGGGCCCGGTCGACCCAGGGGATGTCGGGCCGGTAACTCTTCCAGAGCTTGTCGAACTTCCAGAGGTAGGGCGGCAGCCAGTTGAAGCCGACCTCGGACACGACGATCCGGGTGCCGGGGAACTTCTGCAGGACTCCCTCGGAGACGATGGAACTGAGCTGCGCCTCCAGGTTGGACTGCTGGCCGACGTACCACTCCAGGTGGGTGGCCGGCCAGCCGACCGAGGTGGGGGCCTGCCGGAACACCCCTCCGATGTGGATCGCGACGGGCAGTCCTGCCCGCTCGGCGGCTTCCCAGATGGGCCAGTTGACCTGGCGTCCGTACAGCAGCTCGGACTGGCCGAGCAGCAGCACCTGGACGAAGCGCTTGTCGTGTGCCCAGTGCTCGATCTCGGCGGCCGCCGCCTCCGGTGTGCCCTGGGGCACCACGATGGAGGCCCGCAGCCGCGGGTCCAGGTCCAGCCACTCGCGGGCGATCCAGGAGTTGAGGGCGCGGGTGTGGGCCTGTTCGCGGCGCGGCTGGTGGATCTGCTGCACTCCGTAGAGGCAGTTGAGGATGGCGAAGTCGGCGAAGCCGTCCGCGAAGACGTCGCCGGTCAGGTCCTGGGGGCGGGTCGCGGCGCGGCCGTCGGGACCGGTCGCGGCGTCGGGGCGCTGGGCGATCGCCGAGCCGCGTGGATGGTAGTTGGGTTCGTACGACGGTGACAGCGCGGCGACCAACTGGTCGCCCCAGTACTCGTCGAGGTAGGGCAGGAGTGCGTCGGGCGAGGGGAGTACGGGGTGGACGTCGCAGTCCACCACGGCCGGCCGGGTGCCCTGCGGCACGGTCCTCGTTTTGTCGATCACGGCGTTCTGGGCCATCGGTGTGTACGCCACCTTTTCTTCGGACGTGGGGCGGGAGTTGACGGAGGGGAGGCTCCGGTGGATGGGAAGGCGGGCGCGAAGACGTCAGTGTGACGGGCGTGTTGCGCCGGAGTACCGGCTCCCGGACAGCGCGGGGAGCCGTTCGACCAGGGGCGGTGCTGCGGTTCAGGAGGGCCTGCGGCCCTGATCCGCCGAGGAGTTCGAGGCCGGATGCTCTGAGCTGGGACGATCGACAGGTCTTTCGGCTGCATTCATTGACGACGTCCGCATCCGTTGTTAGCTTCATCGCTCGTGGATCCAGAGTCCAGGATACATACAGGTTAATTTTCCACAAGGGATACAGCGCAACACAACAGCGGTCGACGAGAACCCCGCGAACGGTGGCCCATCAAGGGAGCTGAACTGCCGTGTCACACACCGAACGACCCGCACCACACGCCGCACCACCCTCCGGAGTGCCGAACGCCCGCTGGCGCCGCACCGGCCTCCTCCTCTTCCTCGTGTACTTCACCGCGTTCGCCGAGCGCGCCAACGTGAGCGTCGCGGCGCCCTCCGTCTCCGAGCAGCTGCACCTCACCGGGGCGGCGACCGGAGTCATCCTGTCCGCCTTCTTCTGGGGCTACGTCGTCACCCAGGTCCCCGGCGGCTGGCTCGCGTCCAAGGCGAGTCCCAGCCGGATCATCGCGGGTTCACTGCTGGTCTGGGGCGTCACCGCCTTCGCCCAGGCATGGTCGGGCTCGGTCACACCGCTGATCGTCTCCCGTGTCTTCATGGGGCTCGCGGAGGGCGTCGTCTGGCCCGCGTTCGCCGTCCTGTTCGTCCGCTGGTACCCGGTGAACGAACGCGCCCGCGCCGCCGGGCTCTCCCTGCTCGCGCTGCCCGCCTCGTCCCTGGTGATGGCCCCTTCGGCCGGCTGGCTCATCCAGACCTGGAGCTGGCAGACGATGTTCATCGTCCAGGGCGTACCGGCCTTCGTCCTGGCCGCGGCCGTACTGCTGTTCCTCCGCGACAGCCCGGAGCAGGACCGGCGGCTCTCCCCCGCCGAGCGCACCTTCATCGTCGAGAACCGGGCCGCGCCCGACCCGGCCGCCCGGCGCCAGTCCGTGCTGCGGCCGCTGACCTCGCCGGTGGTGTGGGCGTGCAGCCTGGTGTACTTCCTGTGGCTGACCGGCTTCTACAGCTTCGGCCTGTGGCTGCCCACCGTGCTCAAGCAGCTCTCGTCGCGCGGCATGGAGGCGGTCGGCTGGCTCTCCGTCATCCCGTTCGCCGCCGCGGCCGCCGCCATGCTCCTCAACTCACGTGCCGCTGACCGCTCCAGCAGGCCCAAGGCCCACTTCGTGGTACCCGCCCTCTTCGTCGGCGCGGCCGCGCTGCTCGCCCAGCACGTCCTGCCGGCCGCCCTGCCGCTCCAGCTGGTGTGCCTGCTGATCACAGCGGTCGGCGTGTACGCGCCCTTCGGCCCGTGGTGGGCCTGGGCGCTGCAGTTCGTCCCGGCGGAGCAGGCAGGGCCCGTGACCGGTCTCGTCAATCTGTTCGGGAGCCTCGGCGGGCTGATCGGGCCGATCGTCGTGGGGGCCGCGTCCGACGGCGGGTCCGCACGCGGCGGACTGTACATACTCGGGTTCTTCCTGCTGGCGGGGGCGCTCGCGGCCCTCGCGGTCGAGCGGTTCGCCGCGCGACCCGCGCCCGCCACCACACCGGCACCCGTCATCGCGACCGCCCCGCTCAAGGAGGGGTGACCAGGCCTTCGGGCACTGCGGACCCCGGCCCGCGCGTACCGCGGGAAAGGCCGAGAAGAGGGGGAGGCGGCCGGCCGCCTCCCCCTCCCGCGCCGCTCAGGTCTCGTCGGGCGAGCTCGTCGGCATGGTCTGCGCGAGCTTGCTCGACGCGTTGCGCAGGTGGTGCAGGAGCAGCTGCTCGCCGTGGCCCGCGTCCCCCGCGCGCAGGGCCTCGGCGATCGCCTCGTGCTCGTCCCACGCGCCGGTGAAGACGTCCGTGATGTGCAGAGAGCGCACCATGCCGCGCTCCACGATGGACCAGACGGGCACCAGGGCGCGGCGGAAGTACTCGTTGCCGGTGGCGTCGAGTACGGCCATGTGGAACTCCCGGTCGGCGGCCAAAAGTTCGGCGGCGCCGTAGCCGGTGACGCGCGGCTTGTGGGTGGAGACCACCTGCTCGATCCGCGCCAGCCCGTCCGCGGGGCGCAGCTGGGCCACCCTGCGCACCGCGCGCGACTCGATCGCCTCGCGCACCTCGTAGACGTCCAGCAGGTCGCCCGGGGTCAGCGAGCGCACGGCGACGCCGCCTCCTGGCACCATTTCGAGCAGCCCCTCGGAGACGAGTTCGCTGATCGCCGTGCGTACCGGCATGCGGCTCACACCGAGCTGCTTCGCCACGGCGACCTGGTTGAGGCGGGTGCCCGAGGGGATCTCCTCCAGGCTGATCGCCAGCCGGAGCCGGTCGCGCACCGCGCGCACGAGAGCCGTCGTGTCGCGCGGCGGCAGCTCACCGAGAACGGGTTCGGTGCGATCGGTGAAATCGGCGTCCGGCCCGGACATCTGTCCGCCTCCCATGCGTCGGCTGTCCCGCCCGCACTTCCGTGCGGGCGGTCTGCCGACGATGATACGGCGACGACACCCTGGATCCACAATCCACCCCGGGGCCTCTGTGCTGATCCGGCCCGGTCAGGCGTCCGCAGGGCCGTCCACGAGCAGGACGTCGAGCGTGCGCGGGCCGTGCACGCCCTCCACCCGTTCGAGTTCGATGTCGCTGGTCGCGGAGGGCCCGGAGACGAAGGTCAGCGGCCTGGCCGGCGAAAGTCTCGCCATGGCCTCGGGCACCGTCGCCACGATCTGTCCGGGGCGCACGACGCACAGGTGCCGGTCGGGTACGAGGGTGAGCGCGCGTCTGCCCTGGCCGGGGCCGCCGTCGAGGACGAGGGTCCCCGTCTCCGCGATCACGAGAGCGCATCCCGTCAGGACGGCGTCGGCGCCGTCCAGCTCCGCCAGGGTCAGGGGCGGCCGGTCCCGCAGCCAGGTGACCCCCGCCGCGTCGGCCCCCGAGCACCATTCCCCAGGCAGGCCGGGCGGCGCGACGACCCGGCGGGAGCCGCGCAGCGCCAGCAGGTCGGCGACGGCGTGCGGGAGGCGCGCGGCCGGGACGCGCAGGACCGTGGCGCGGTAGTCCTCGATGCGCCCGCGGGCGAGTTCCACGAGATCGCCGTAAGCACGCGAGGTGTCGTACTCCCTGGGGACGGGCGGGGGCTCGGGCCGGTCGGCCAGGGCCGCGCGGACCCGTGCGAGCACCTCGGCCCTGGCACCGTCGTGCTCCCGGCCGCTCACGACGCGCCCTCCCGCCGCCGCCACCAGGCCCTGAAGGACTCCGCAGGAGGCGCGGGCAGGTCGCGCGCCGCGCTCCAGCACGAGCCGGGCCAGGGCAGCCGGCTGAGCGTACCGTCCCGGGCGAGGCGGCCGAGGAGCCCGCCGGCGCGCTGCGCCCTCTCGTAGACGCGTGGGTGCTCGAAGACCCTGGCGAGCGCGGCCATGGCGAGCGCCTCAGGCGCGGCGGCGGGCTTGGCCTCCACGGCGCGGGCCCGCAGGTGGGTCAGGACGGCCGGGATGTCGATCCTGACGGGGCAGGCCTCGAAACAGGCGCCGCACAGGGAGGACGCGTAGGGCAGCGAGGACGCCTGCTTGTCGTGCGGGTCGCCGACGAGCTGCGGGGTGAGGATCGCCCCGATCGGGCCGGGGTAGACGGAGCCGTAGGCCTGGCCGCCGGTGCGCTCGTAGACGGGGCAGACGTTCAGGCAGGCGGAGCACCTGATGCAGCGCAGCGCCTGTCGGCCGACAGGGTCCGCGAGGGTCGCGGTGCGGCCGTTGTCGAGCAGGACGAGATGGAAGGCGCGGGGGCCGTCGCCCGGAGTGACACCGCTCCACACCGAGGTGTACGGGTTCATCCGCTCGGCGGTCGAGGAGCGGGGCAGCAGTTGCAGGAACACCTCCAGGTCCCGCCAGCTCGGCACCAGCTTCTCGATGCCCATCACGGTGATGAGGGTCTCGGGCAGGGTGAGGCACATGCGGCCGTTGCCCTCGGACTCGACGACCATGACGGAACCGGTGTCCGCGACGGCGAAGTTGGCGCCGGAGACGGCCACCTTCGCGTTGAGGAACCGCTCCCGCAGGTGCCGTCGCGCGGCCTCGGCGAGGGCGTGCGGCTCCGCGGGCAGGTCGGCGGGCGCGTCCGGCATCTCCCTGCGGAAGATGTCCCGGATCTCCGCCCGGTTGCGGTGGATCGCGGGGACAAGGATGTGGGACGGCCGGTCGTGCCCCAACTGAACGATGAGTTCGGCGAGATCGGTCTCGACGGCGGTGACACCGCCCTCGGCGAGCGTCTCGTTGAGCCCGGTCTCGGCCGTGGCCATGGACTTGACCTTGACGACCTCGCGGGCGCCCTGTGCCCTGACGATGCGGAGTACGGTGGCGTTGGCCTCCGCCGCGTCCCTGGCCCAGTGCACGGTGCCGCCCCGTGCCGTCACGGCGGCCTCAAGGCGCTCCAGATGCACGTCGAGGCGGGCCAGGGTGCTGTCCTTGATGGCCTCTCCCGCGCGCCGCAGCCTCTCCCAGTCCGGGAGTTCCGCGACGGCGGCCGCACGTTTGTCCCTGATGGTGTGTGTGGCGCGGCGCAGGTTGCCGCGCAGCTGGGAGTCGGCGAGCGCCGTGTGCGCGGCCTCCGGGAAGGCAGGCGTGCCGAGCCAGGTCACCGGGTTGCGCGCCATGGCTCCTCCTCCGTGGACGCCAGGATGTCGGCGAGGTGCAGGGTGCGCACGCCCGTGCGCAGCCGGGACAGGCCGCCGCCGATGTGCATGAGGCAGGAGCGGTCGCCCGCCGTCAGCACCTCGGCGCCGGTGGCGAGGACGTGGCGCATCTTGTCGCCGAGCATGGCGCCCGAGGTCTCGTGGTTCTTGACGGCGAAGGTGCCGCCGAAGCCGCAGCAAGCGGTGGCCTCTTCGAGCTCCACCAGCTCGATGCCGCGCACCGCGCGCAGGAGCCGCAGCGGTCGCTCCCCCACTCCGAGCATACGCAGCGAGTGGCAGGTGGGGTGGTAGGTGACGCGGTGCGGGAAGTACGCTCCGACGTCGGTCACGTGGAGCACGTCGACGAGGAATTCGGAGAGCTCGTAGATCTTGCCGGGCAGTCCGGACTGCGGGACGCCGAGCCCCGGGTGGACGTCCCGGACCATCGCGGCGCAGGAGCCGGAGGGTGTGACCACGGCGGTGTGTTCCCCGAACGCGGTGTCGAGCGCCGCGGCGAGGCGCGCGGCGGGAGGCCGGTAGCCGGTGTTGTAGTGCATCTGTCCGCAGCACGTCTGGCCCATCGGGAAATCGACGTCACAGCCGAGGCGTTCGAGAAGCCGCACCACGGAGACGAGGGTCCCCGGGTACAGGGTGTCCGCGAGGCAGGTGCCGAACAGCGCCACCCTGGTGCGCCCGCCGGTGGCGGCAGGACTCATGAGGGGGACGTCCACTGTCGTGCCCGCCCTGAGCCGAGGAGCGCGTCGACGGCCGCCTCGTCGTAGCCCGCCTCGGTCAGCACCTCGCGGGTGTGCTCGCCGAGCATCGGCGGCGGGCGGCGCAGCCAGCCCTCCCCGCTGCCGCTCACGTTGACCGGCTGGCCGAGCACCTTCATGGCTCCGAGCAGGGAGTGCTCGGTCTCGGCGACCATGCCGAGGCCCCGGGTGACGGGGTGGTCGAGCGCCTCGTCCACGGTCAGCACGGGCCCGCACGGCACCCCGGCACGGCCGACCTCGTCAAGCCATTCGGCGGTGGTGCGCCGCGCGAGCACCTCCTCGATGAGGCGCCGCAGTTCGCCGCGGTTCTCCATCCGGGCGGCGTTGTCGGCGAACCGCGGGTCGCCGGCGAGGGGCCCGAGGCCGAGCACGTCGCACAGCCTGTGCCACATCTTCTCGTTGCCGCAGGCCAGGGTGATGGCACCGTCTGACGTCCGGAAGGTGCCCTGGGGGAACATGATGGGGTGGTCGTTGCCGTCCTGGCCCGGCACGATGCCGAGGCTCAGGTACTTCTGCGCCTGGTACGACAGCAGGGTGAGCATGGACTGCATCAGTGAGCCCTCGACCACCGCGCCCTCGCCGGTGAGTTCGCGCTCGTAGAGCGCCGCGAGGACGCCGACCGCGCCGAACACACCGGTCGCCGAGTCGGCCACGGCGATGCCCACGCGCAGCGGTCCCGTCGCGGGGGTGCCGGTGACGCTCATCAGCCCGGACATGGCCTGGGCCGTCTGGTCGAAGCCCGGCAGCTCGGAGCCGGGCGGGCGGCGGCCGAAGCCGCTGAGCCCGACGTACACGAGGCCGGGGTTGAGGGTGCGCAGGTCGTCGGGGCCCAGGCCCATCTTCTCGGCCGTGCCTGGTTTGAAGTTCTGCACGAACACGTCCGCGGTGCGCACGAGTTCACGGCAGGTCCGCATGCCCTCCGCGCTGCGCAGGTCGAGTGCGACGCTGCGCTTGTTCCGGTTGGAGGCCATGTAGTAGACGCTCTCGGAGTCCTGGAACGGGCCCGACTGGCGGGCCGGGTCGCCCACCGGCAGCGGTTCGATCTTGACGACGTCGGCGCCCAGGTCGGCGAGGAGCATGGTCAGGGTGGGCCCTGAGAGGTAGCGGCTCATGTCCACGACGCGAATTCCGTCGAGTGCGGCCATGTCAGTTCTCTTTCACGGTTGCGTGGGTGTGCGGTGCGTCCGCGGCGCCGGACGCGCGGGGCCCGCGCGTCCGGCCGAAGTCGGCGGGCCTGCGTTCGCGGAACGCGGCGACGCCCTCCTTGAGGTCGTCCCCCTCATACGCCTCGACGGTCAGCCGGGAGAGGAGTTCGCTGTCGGCGGCGGTCAGCGGCCGTCCGTGCATACCGGTCACGAGCTTGGCGGCCCGCATGGTGATCGCGGACTGGCGGTGGACGCCCGCCACGAATCCGGCGACTTCTGCCTCGAACTCCGCGTCGGGGACGACCCGTTGGGCTAGCCCCAGGCCGAGGGCGGTCTCGGCGTCCACCAGGTCACCGGAGAACAGCAGGTACTTGAGGGCGGCGGGGCCGATCGTGCGGGCGAGCGCCGTGGTCTCCGTGTAGCCGAGGATCACCCCGAGCCTGCCGACGGGGATGCCGAACCGGGAGCTCTCGGTGGCGATGCGGATGTCGCAGGCGGCGGCCAGTTCGCAGCCGCCGCCCACGGCGAGTCCCCGTACGGCCGCCACCACGGGAACGGGCAGCCGCTCCACGGAGCGCAGCGCGCGGGCGATGGACTCGTTGTACTCCGTGGCGTCGGCGGCCGTCAGCCGGGTGTGCGGAAACTCCGTGATGTCCGCGCCCGCGGCGAACGCCCTGTCCCCCGCGCCGCGGACCACGACGACGCGCAGCCCGCGGTCGCCGGCCAACTGCCCGAAGACCTCTTCGAGGCGCTTCCAGCTCCCCAGGGTGAGTGCGTTGTGGGAGGCGGGCGCCGCAAGGGTGACGACGGCGGTCCCGTCGAGCCTCGCGAGGTGCACGCGGTCGACGGTCCCGGCCGGCGGCGGGTCCTCGGACAGGGCGGCCCGTACCGCCTCGACGACGGCGTCGGGGGCGCCCGCGGTGTGCCGCGCCGGGGGCGCGGTGCGCGTGCCCTGTGTGCGGGGGCCCTGTGTGCGCGCGCCGGGGGGCCGGCTCACCGGCTGATGTCCACGGAGACGTGCTTGCGCTGGGTGAAGCTCTCGATCATGCCTTCGAGGGAGAACTCACGGCCGATGCCGCTCTGCTTGTAGCCGCCGTAGGACTGGCCGAGTACCTGGCCGCCCCCCTGGTTCACCTGCACCCAGCCGGCCTCGATGGCGTGGGCGGCGCGCAGCGCGCGCCCGATGTCGTGGGTCCACACGAAGGCCGAGAGCCCGTAGTGCGTGTCGTTGGCCATGCGGATGACCTCGTCCTCGTCGTCCCAGGGGATGACGCACAGCACGGGTCCGAAGATCTCCTCCTGGGCCATCCGCCACTCGTTGTCGACGCCCACGAAGACGGTGGGTTCCACGAAGTAGCCCTCGGACAGCGGCCCTTCCGCGGGCGGCCGGCCGCCGAGCGCGACCGTGGCGCCCCGGTGGCCGAGGCCCTCGTCGATGAAGCCGCACACGCGGTCGTACTGCTTCCTGTTGACGATGGCACCGATGTCCGAGGCCTCGTCCAGCGGGTCGCCCACCGTCAGGGTACGGAGGTTGGCGACGACCTTCTCGACGAAGGAGTCGGCGATGGAGCGGTGGACGAACAGCCGCGACCCGGCGGTGCAGGACTGGCCCTGGCGTACGAAGCGCATGCCGGTGACGGTGCCCGCGGCGACCCAGTCCTCGTCGGCGTCGGGGTAGACGATCTGCGGGTTCTTGCCGCCCAGTTCGAGGGAGACGGGGACGATGCGCTCCGCGGCGGCGCCCATGACGCGCCGGCCGACGGCCGTGGAGCCGGTGAACGACAGCTTGCGCACGTCGGGGTGGGTGATCAGGGCCTCACCGGCCTCGGTGCCGTATCCGACGAGTACGTTGAGGACGCCAGGCGGCAGGTAGGCGTGGCAGGCGCGGGCGATTTCGAGGACGGCGAGCGGCGCGTCCTCGGCGGCCTTCAGCACGAGGGTGTTGCCGGCCGCGAGCGCGGAGGCGATCTTCATGACGGCGAGCTGGACCGGCGCGTTCCAGGGGACGATCGCGCCGACCACGCCGAGCGGTTCGCGCCTTGAGTAGTCGAGGGTTTTGGCGCCGAGCGGGATCGTCTCGCCCTTGGTCTCGCCGGCGACGGAGCCGAAGTAGCGGAACACGTCGACGGCGAAGGTCACTTCACCGCGCGATTGGGTCCGCAGGGCGTTGCCGTTCTCCTCGGAGATGAGGCGCGCGATGCGCTCTGCCTCCGGCTCCAGTGTGTCGGCGATCTGCTGGAGCAGGCGGCCCCTGGCCCGGGGGGCGGTGTCGCGCCAGCCGGGGAAGGCGCGTCCCGCCGCGGCGACCGCGTCCTGTACGTCCTTCTCACCACCGCGTGGGACGCGTGCGATGACCTCGCGGTTGCGGGGGCTCTCGACGTCGATCCATTGCCCGTCGCGTGCGGGGACCCACTGGCCGTCCACCAGGTGGGGGTGCTCGCGCGGAGTGGTCGCCTTGTCGGCCATGGCAGTTCCTTTGCGTGTGTCGTGTGCGGTGTGTCGAGGGCCCGCGGCCGGTGGGCCCCGTCCCGTCACACCGGGGCGGCGCGGGCCGGGGCGCGGGCGTCAGGTGCGGGTCCCGCGTGCGGGCCCCGCGTGCGGGTCCCGGCCGGCGGGTCGCAGGCGCGGCCTCCCGGGGTGCGGTCCTCAGGCGGCGGTGTCGATGGCCTCGACGGCCTTGATGACGGCCGAGGCGTCGAGCGTGCCGTCGCTCGCGGCGAGTTCGTCGACCCGGCGCCGTGCGGCGCCGCCGACCGCGAGGTCGACCCCGACGCTCTCGGCCGCGGAGGCGGCGAGGCCGAGGTCCTTGGCGAGCAGGGCGGCGGCGAACTTCGCCACGTACCCGTTGTCCGCGGCCGACCCCTCGACCAGACCGGGACGCGGGCAGAAGTTGGTGAGCGCCCAGCAGTTGCCCGATGACGTGCTGAGTACGTCGAAGAGGTTGCGCGCGGAGAGGCCGAGCCGGTCGGCCAGGACGAACGCCTCGGCGAGCGCCACGAGGCTCGCGCCGAACACCATCTGGTTGCACGCCTTCGCGGCCTGCCCTGCCCCGGCGCCGCCGACCTCGATGAGCCGTCCGCCCATGACCTCGAGCAGGGGGCGCGCCAGGGCGAGTGCGCTCTCCGCCCCGCCGATCATGAAGGTGAGGGTGCCGTGGGTGGCTCCCGCGACGCCCCCGGAGACGGGCGCGTCGAGGACCTCGATGCCCAGGGCCTTGCACGCCTCGTGCACGTCGCGCGAGGTGGCGACGTCGATGGAGGACGCGTCGACGACGACGGCGCCCGCGGCGAGCCTGGTCAGGGGGCCACCGTCGGCCAGGAGCACACCACGGACGTGTGCGCCCTTGGGCAGCATCGTGATGAGCGCGTCGGCCCCGTCCGCGGCGGCCTCGGCGGATCCCACCACGGTGACGCCCTGCGCGGCCGCGCGCTCCCGTGCCTCCGGTACGACGTCGAAGCCCCGCACCTCGTGCCCCGCCGCGGCGAGGTTCGCGGCCATCGGCCGCCCCATGTTGCCCAGTCCGACGAACCCGACGATGCTCATCGCGCCTGCTTTCGCTGGTAGTTGGAGAGGACAGCGGCTGTCCCGCCCCTCACTATCGACAGCGACTTGCTGCACAGGCAAGACAAAACTCTGCATGACCAATGTGCAAAGATGCACACCATGAACCTGGACGACCTGCGCTACTTCCTGGCCCTCACCCGCTACGGGCGGCTCACCCTGGCCGCCGAGCGTTTGGGGGTCGAGCACACGACCATCCGCAGGCGGGTCGTGGCACTGGAGAAGCGGCTCGGCGCACGGCTGTTCGACAAGACGGCGGGCGGCTGGACCCCCACCGCGGCCGGCCAGCGGCTGCTGCCGTACGCCCAGCGCATCGAGGCGGAGTCGGAGGCCGCCCGCACGGCCGTGACCGGACGGGAGCACAGCCCGCGCGGCACGGTGCGGATCGTGGCCACCGACGGCTTCGGCTCGAAGATCATCGCCCCGGGTCTGGCGCGCCTGCGAGCCGAGCACCCGTCCATCGAGGTCGAGTTGGTGACGAGCAGCCAGCTGCTGAGCTACGCGGTGGGCGAGTTCGACATCGCCGTCACCATCAACAGGCCGACCCGACCCGGTTACCAGGTGACCCGTCTGTGCGACTACGACCTGCGGCTCTACGGCAGCAGGTCGTACCTCGCGGGCCGGCCTCCGCTGCGGACGCCGGCCGACCTCGCGCGCCACGATCTGGTGTGGTTCGTGGAGTCCCTGCTCGACCTGCCCGAGTTGCGCAGCGCCGAGGAGATCGCGGCGCAGGCCAACATCGTCTTCCGTACGACCAACCTGTTCGCGCAGCTCGAAGGCGCGGCGGGCGGAGTCGGCCTCGGCCTGGTGCCGTGCTTCCTCGCCCACCACGACCCGCGGATGCTGCCGGTCCTGCACGAGGAGGTGCGCGCCCGGCGGACGTTCTGGATGATCGTGCCCTCCCGCCTGCTCACCACCGAGCGCGTCAGCGTCGTGTGCGAGCACCTGCGGGAGACGGCACGGCGGGACCGGGCCCGGCTGATCCCGCCGGCCGCGGCGGACGGGCCCTGAGCCCGCCGGGACGCCCCGCGGGACCCGGGCGCGTGTGCGCCACGAGACGGTTTCCTCTCCACGGCGGAGGAAGGCGGCCCGTTTTCCGCTCCCGCGCGCTGGCGCGCGGGCCCGCTCGCGCCGATGATGCATCCGAGCCGCCCCGACTTCCGAGGACCCACCATGAACAGCTCGCACCCGCACGGCCCGTACCTGCTGGCGCTCGGCGAGGGCCGGCCCGCCACCGACGCGGAGGCCTGGATCGCGCCCGGCGCCCGGCTGCTCGGCGCGGTGGCCGTGGGCCCCGGTTCTTCGGTGTGGTACGGCGCGGTGCTGCGCGCGGACCTCGCGCCGATCACCGTAGGCCGCGACTCCAACCTCCAGGACAACGCGGTGGTGCACAACGACACCGGCTGTCCGACCGTGATCGGGGACCGGGTCTCGGTGGGGCACACGGCCGTGGTGCACGGCGCGACGGTGGAGGACGACTGCCTGATCGGCATGGCCGCCGTCGTGATGAACCGGGCCCGGATCGGCGCCGGCAGCCTGGTCGCCGCCGGCGCGGTGGTCCCCGAGGACACCGTGGTGCCGCCCGGCTCGCTCGTCGTGGGCGTGCCGGGCGGCACGCGCCGCCCGCTGCGCCCCGAGGAGGCGCTGCGCATCAGCGAGAACGCCGCGCTGTACCGGGAGTTGGCCGAGCGCCACCGGGCGGCCTCGGCCTGACCCCGCGGCCGGGGACGGCCCTCCCTCAGCCGCTCTCCCGGCCGCCGCCGAGCCCCTGGTCGAGCCAGACGAAGTGGCTGTCGACCGCCCGCATGGCGCGCTCCGGGTCCTCCGCCGCCGCGGCGAGGTGGATGTCCCGGTGCAGCTGCCGCATGTGCCCGATGTCGCCGGTCATCCGCATGATGTGCTGCTGGCGCTGCTGGACCGAGCGGGACAGGACGCCGGAGAGCGCGTCGGCGAAGAATTCGAGCGCGGGCGAGCAGGACGCGGTGAACAGGGCCCGGTGGAAGGCGACATCGGCCTCGTACAGCTCCTGGCCGTCCTCTGTCGCCTCCATGCGCTTGACCGCGGCGGCCATGTGCGCGGTCTTCACCGGGTCCCCGGCGAGCGCGGCCTCGTACGCGGCCTGCCGCTCCAGCGCGACGCGCACGGAGTACAGCGAGGCGAAGGTCAGGTGCGAGGCCAGCAGGCCGAGGCCGAGCGCCTCGGTCACCGTGTCGGGCCGCACACCGCGGACATACGTCCCCGAGCCGGTCCTGCGCTCCAGCACCCCGAGCGACTCCAGGTGGGTCAGCCGGTCCCGCAGGGCGGTCCTGCTGACACCGAGCTCCTCCGCCATCCGGCGCTCGCTCGGCAGCCGCTTGCCCGCCCCCATCGCCAGCACGCGCTGCGCCAGCTCACCGGTCAGCCGGTCGGGGAACAGCTCGGTGGCAATCAACCCGTCGCTCATGCCCTCACCCTACACGGATTGGTGTTACCAATTCCGCCCCCAGCCCTCCCCGCAGATCGGTACAACCAATGATGGAGTCGGTATGAACGAAACCCTTGACAGAGAGCAACGGACACACCAATCATGCAATCGGTCGTACCGATTCTAGGAGTCAGAACATGGACGTCACCGTGCACGGGGACCTGCTGGGGGACGAGGAGGAGGCCGAACTGACGGCCTGGCTCGTCGCGGACGGCACCGCGGTGGAGAGCGGGCAGCCGATCGCAGAACTGGAGACCGGCAAGGCCTCGGTCGAGTTCACCGCGCCCGCCGCCGGCACCCTGAGCATCCTGGTGGGCGCGGGCGAGGTCGTCGCCGCGGACACCGTCGTCGCGAGGCTGGCATGAGCGGCACGGCGGACTTCGGCACGGCGGGCTTCGACCCCGCGGAGGACGGCCTGCGGGCGCTGCGGACCATGCTCCTCATCCGCGAGTTCGAGCGCAGGCTGCCGGGTTACGCCGAGAAGAAGCTCATCCGGGGCTCCACCCACCCCTCCGTGGGCATGGAAGCCGTCGCAGTCGGTGTCTCCATGGCCCTCGGCCCGCTCGACAGCATCGCGAGCAACCACCGCGGCCACGCCCACTGTCTGGCACGCGGCGCGGACCCCGCCCGCACCCTCGCCGAGATCCTGGGCCGCGCCGACGGGTACTGCGGGGGCAAGGGCGGCTCGATGCACATCGCCGTGCGCGAGCTCGGCATCCTCGGCACCAACGGCATCGTCGGCGCGGGCATCGGCCTGGCGACCGGCGCGGCGCTCGCCGCGAGGCTGGCGGGCTCGGACGAGGTGGCGGTCGCGTACTTCGGCGACGGCGCGTCCAACCAGGGCGTCCTCGCGGAGAGCCTGAACCTCGCGGCCGTCTGGGCCCTGCCCACCGTCTTCGTCTGCGAGAACAACCACTACGCGCAGTCCGCGGCCATCGAGCGCATGGTCGCCCAGCTCCGCATCAGCGAGCGCGGCACCGCGTACGGCGTGCCGTCCGTCGACGTGGACGGCATGGACCTCGTCGCCGTACACGAGGCCGCGACGTCGGCGGTACGCCGAGCCCGCGCGGGCGGGGGTCCGACCCTGATCGTGGCGGACACCTACCGCTACCTCGGGCACATGGCCGACGACACCCAGATCTACCGCGAGCCGGCGGAAGTGGACACCTGGCGCGAGCGGGATCCGATCGCCGCCCTCGCCCGGCGGCTGATCGCGGCCCGTCACCTGACCGGGGACGCGCTCGGGCGGCTGGAGCGCGACGCCCTGCACGCCGTGGACGCGGCCGAGGCGTTCGCGCTCGCGTCCCCGCACCCGGCGGCGGAGAGCGCCTTCCGGGACGTATACGCCACGGAGGGACGGACACGATGACCGACACCGCACCGGAACACACCGAACCCGCCGAACCCACCGCACACCGCGAGGGCGGGACGGCGCCGCGTAGCACCCGCACGCTGAGTACCTGGCGCGCCCTCAACTCGGCGCTGCACCGAGCGATGGCGGCCGACGGGCGGGTCTTCGTCATGGGCGAGGACCTGACGCGCTGGGGCACCGGGGGCGGCATCTACGGCGTCACGCGCAAACTCGCCGAGACCTTCGGCACCGAGCGGGTGCGCGACACCCCCATCAGCGAGGAGGCCCTCGTCTCCGCCGCGGTCGCCGCCGCCATGCGCGGGGCACGCCCCGTGCTGGAGATCATGTACTCCGACTTCACCCTGCTGGGCATGGACGGCATCGTCAACCAGGCGGCGAAGGCGCGGTACATGTTCGGCGGGCAGTACGAGGTCCCGCTGGTGCTGCGCACCAACCAGGGCTCGGGCATCGGCAAGGCGGCGCAGCACTCCCAGTCCCTGGAGGTCCTCTTCGCCCACGTGCCCGGCCTCGAAGTGGTCGTCCCCGGCAGCGCGGGCGACGCGTACGGCCTGCTGCTCTCCGCGATCGAGAGCCCCAACCCGACGGTCTTCCTCGAACACAAGGCCCTCTACAACGACCGGGGGCCGGTGGGCGAAGGGCCGATCCCGCTGGGACTCGCGGACGTCGTACGCCCGGGGTCCGACGTCACGGTGGTGGCCACCCAGCTGATGCGCAGGCGCGCGCTCGAAGCCGCGGACGTACTGGCGGCCGAGGGGATCGGTGTGGAGGTGGTGGATCCGCGCACGCTGTACCCGCTGGACATCGACACCGTCACCGCGTCCGCGGCCCGCACCGGCCGGCTGCTCGTGACCCATGAGGCTCCGGAACTCTTCGGCTTCGGCGCCGAGTTGGCAGCTCAGGTGGGGCGGCGCCTGTGGCACACCCTGCGGGCGGCCCCGCGCCGGCTCGGTGGCGCCAGGACGCCCGTGCCCTACGCGGAGGGGCTTGAGGCGGCCGTCGTGCCCGACACCGGGCTCCTGGTGCGCGAGATCAGGGACCTGGTCGCCTCGGGCTGAGCCCTTCCCCGGCCGGGCACGACCGGCCCCGCAGGACGCGCTGCCGGCGGTCTCCGTCCCTGTCCACGCCCTGACACGGGAGGCCGCCGGCAGCGCTTTGCCGCGTCCGGATGCGGGCGCCCGTCCGCGCCCGGAACCTCCGCCCACCGGGCAGGGCGGCGGCGCCGCGGCGCCGCCGCCCTGGGTGACCCGGACGGCGGCGCGGCGAGGCTTCCCGTCTGCCGCTCAGGCGGTCTCGGTGATCGGCCGGTCGACCCAGGACATCAGCCCGCGCAGCCGCTCCCCCACCGCCTCGATCCCGTGCGCCTTGCCCTCGGCCCGCAGCCGCAGGAAGGCGGGCCGGCCGCTCTCGTCCTCCGCGATCCACTCCTTGGCGAAGGTGCCGTCCTGGATCTCCGTGAGGATCTTCCGCATCTCCGCACGCGTGGCCTCGCCGACGACCCGGGGTCCGCGCGTGAGGTCGCCGTACTCGGCCGTGTCACTGCACGAGTAGCGCTGGCGGGCGATGCCGCCCTCGTAGATGAGGTCCACGATCAGCTTCAGCTCGTGCAGCACCTCGAAGTACGCGATCTCCGGCTGGTATCCCGCCGAGACCAGGGTGTCGAACCCGGCCTGGATCAGGGCCGAGGTGCCGCCGCAGAGCACGGCCTGCTCGCCGAAGAGGTCCGTCTCGGTCTCCTCGGCGAAGGTGGTTTCGAGCACGCCCGCCCGTGCGCCGCCGATCGCCGCGGCGTAGGACAGGCCGAGGGCCAGGGCACCGCCCGAGGCATCCGCCTCCACCGCCACCAGGCACGGCACGCCGTTGCCCTCGGTGAACTGGCGGCGCACCAGGTGCCCGGGGCCCTTGGGCGCGACCAGCAGCACGTCCACACCCTCCGGCGGCGTGATGTAGCCGTAGCGGACGTTGAAACCGTGGCTGAACAACAGGGCGTCGCCCGGACGGAGATGGGGCTCGATGTCGTCCCGGTACAGCGTGCGCTGCACCGTGTCGGGCGCCTGGACGGAGACGAGGTCCGCCTCGGCGACGGCCGCTGCCGGTGTCAGGACGCGCAGCCCGGCCTCCTCCGCCTTGGCGCGGGACTTGGAGCCCTCGGGCAGGCCCACGCGCACGTCGACGCCGGAGTCGCGCAGACTGAGGGCGTGCGCGTGCCCCTGGCTCCCGTAGCCGATGACGGCGACCTTGCGCCCCTGGACGATACAGAGGTCGGTGTCGGCCTCGTAGTAGATGGTGGCTGCCATGTGCTCCCGGATCCCTTTCTCGGCGGTGTGCTCCGCAGCGGACGGTGCGGCCACCGACAGCGTAATGCATCCTGGATCCAGGATGTAGCTGCGGTGGCCGTACCGGGACCCGCTGGAGGGAGAGGGCTCTCACCCCAGGTGGGAGCCCCCGTTGACGTCGATCGTCGCGCCGGTGAGATACGAGGCGGCCGACGACCACAGGAAGAGCACGGAGGCCGCTATGTCCGAGGGCGCCGCGAGCCGGTTCAGCAGGGTCTTGGCGCTCAGCCGCTCGATCACGCCGGGGTCGTCCCCCACCATGCCCGTGGTGGTGGCCCCCGGCGCCACACAGTTGACCCGGACGCCCCGGCCTGCGAGCTCCCGCGCGGCACCCCTGGTGAGACCGATCACGCCCGCCTTCGAGGCGCCGTAGACCGAACCGCCCACATAGCCGCCGCCGGTGTACGCCGCGACCGAGGCGCACAGCACCACCGAGGCGTCCGGGGCGAGTGAACCGGCCGCTGCCTTCAAGGTGTTGACCGATCCCATCAGGTTGATCAGCAGACACCGCTGGGCGGCCTCCGCGGAGACGTCGAGCAGGCTGCCCGGCAGTGTGACGCCCGCAGACACGAACACACTGCCCACAGGACCGTCCTCGGCCGCGGCGGCGAAGCACCTCTCCAGGCTCCCGGGGTCGAGCACGTCGCCCCTGAGGTAGCGGACCCGCCCCCCGAGTGCGGCGAGCCCGGCGGACGGCCGGTCGGGCAGGTCGACCACGGTCACCGACGCGGCGGTGACCGCTGCCCTGCGGACCACTTCGAGGCCGATCCCGCTGTTCCCGCCCACGACGACGGCGGGCCTCGACACCAGGTCGGGCGGGTTCGGTGGTGTGCTGCTCATGCGTGGCTCCCGGATCTCGGCAGGCTCGGCGCTCGACGCGCCGGCAACGTCGCACCGGCGGCGCGGGCGGGCGCCGCGCGCCGTCAGCCGGTGTGTTCCCGGAGTATGTCCGGGCACCCGCCTCCGGGTGATCCCCCGGAGGCGGGAAAGAACCGGGGGCCCTTTCCTACGCGAAGAGGAAAGGGCAGGTCACACCCTGTCCGGCCGGCGTGCGGCGATCCGGGCGCGGCGCAGCGCGAGGTGGAGTGCGAGCCGGTCCCCGCCGTCGTCCAGGTCCAGTCCGGTGATCTGCGCGATGCGGTCGAGCCGGTAGTAGAGAGTGGTGCGGTGGATGTGCAGGGCCTCGGCGGTGCGCGGCCGCGAACCCGCCTGGTCGAGGAAGGACTCCAGCGTCTCGACGAGCCGGCCGCCGCTGTCGCGCGCGGCCAGCGCGCGCATGGCCGGGTGCGGTGTCTCCCACCCGGCGGTGTCCTCGGGCAGTTGCAGGAGCGTGGCATAGGGGCCGAGTTCCGACCACACCGCGGCGGGGCCGAGGCCGGGCACGCGGCGTGCCGCGTCGGCGGCGACCAGGGCCTGCCGGTGGGCCCGCCACGCCTCGTCGAGCCCGGCCGCGTCGTCGCCGATCCCGGCCGACGCGCGGGCGCCGCCGCACAGTTCGTCCACGGCCCCGACGAGCGCGGCCGCCCGCTCGCGCAGCGCGGCGGCGAAGACCCCCGCACCCGTCTCCACCAGGCACGCGCCCGCGGCGGACACCCGGGACAGGCAGCACCAGGCGCCGCGGGGCCATACGTGCTGGATCGCCGTGCGCAGCGCGTCCTCCGCGTCGACCGCGCCCCTTCCGCCCGCCGGGGCGGCCACCTCGACGACCGTCACCGTCGTACGCGCCCCGGCGGGCGGCTCGCCCGTGGCGGCGGCGAGCGCGGCGAGCGCTTCCTGTCTGCGGGCCCGCGACCCGTCGAGGAGGTCGCCGACGGTCCGCTCGGTCACGGCCCGGTCCTCGTCGGCGGCGAGGCGCTCCGCGTACAGGTGGACCGCGACGTCGTCGGCGGTGCGGCCGATCAGCTCGCGCTCTGCCCCGGTCAGAGAGTGGTCCGCGTCGATGACGAGCAGCAGCCCGAGGAAGCAGCCGTGCAGTCTGACGGGCGCGGCGAGCCGCGCGGCCATGCCGAGATCCGCGTCGGCGGGCACGAGCGCCGGGGCGGCCCACCGCCGCACGCCCTGGGCGAGCAGGTGCCGGGTCGCCGCGAAACCGGAGTCGCGCTGGAGGACGCTGCGGATCCGCTGCTCGTCCTCGTCGCCGAAGTGCCTGCTCGTACAGAGGGGCCTGAGCTCCGGGTCGTCGACGACGACCGCGCGCCCGAGCCGGTCGGCGAGCCCGTCGACCAGCCGCTGCACCACACCGACCATCCCGCCCCACCGCCTCCTCGCCGGTCCGCCGTCCTGACAGTGGCATTCTCCTCCCGGGCGGCGGATCCGCGGCAGGGCGGGGCAGCCGGCCACCGCGTGTGACGGTGCCCGGCTGATCGTGCGACCGGCGCCCGCGCCGCCCCGCCGCCCGGTGAGGAGATCGTGTGGGGTTGTTGTGCGGGAGGTGGGACGGTCCTGTGCGGCGCGATCCCCTTCGCCGCCGCCGTGTGTGCCCCGGTGCGGGACGCGGCCGGTCAGACGCCGGCGAGCTGCGCTTTCGCGGTCTCACCGCGCCCTCAGGTCCGGCCGAGTGGAGGGGCAGACCGGCTTGATACGTTCGACGAGTTGTCGCGACCGCGGTGCCATCGCACCGGGGCGGGCACCGCCTGACGGACTCCCAAGAGCGCGTGATCGAGGTAGGTTCCTTGCGAAAGTCTGCACACAAGAAGAAGTCCCGCACCATCCTTGCGGGCACGGTGGCGGGGGCCGCGGTCGTCGCGGGCTGCCTGGTGGCCCTGCCGTCCGCGCAGGCCGCGCTGACCGGCGACGCGGGCACTCAGGACAGACAGGCGGAATTCGCCGACGCGGCGAAGGAGTTCCACGTACCGCTCGACGTACTCCTCGGCGTCTCCTACCAGGAGTCGCTGTGGGACGCGCACGGCGGCCGGTACAACACCTCTGGCGGCTACGGCCCGATGAACCTCACGGACGTCACCACCGCGATGGTCTCGGGCGGCGCCGCCGGAGCGGCCGGGCGCGGTGACATCGCGTCGCTCACGTCGAGCCCCTCGCTCCACACCCTCAAGGCCGCCGCCGGGCTCACAGGCGCGTCCGCGAAGCAGCTGCGCACGGACGACCGCGAGAACATCCGCGGCGGCGCGGCCCTCCTCGCCTCGTACGAGAAGGAGTTGACGGGCGGCACCCCCAACGACCCCGCGGCCTGGTACGGGGCGGTGGCGCGCTACAGCCAGTCCCCCGACGAGAAGTCCGCCGGCCTGTTCGCCGACCGTGTCTTCACCTCGGTCACGTCGGGCGTCAGCCGCAAGACGCAGGACGGGCAGCGCGTCAAGCTCGCGGCCGCCCCCTCGGTGCGCCCCTCGACCGGGCAGCTCGCCAAGCTGAGGCTGAAGGCAAGCACGCCCGCCACCGACACCGAGTGCCCCACCACGGTGGACTGCACCTTCCTGCCGGCGGCCGCCTCCAACGGCCAGGTCGCGAACCGGCCCGCCGACGGTGTCGACATCAAGTACATCGTCATCCACGACACCGAGTCGTCGTACCAGGCCGCGATCGACACGTTCCAGCAGAGCGGCAGCGCCGACTCGGCCCACTACGTGATGCGCGCCTCGGACGGCGCCGTCACCCAGATGACGGCCGCCAAGGACGTCGCCTACCACGCCGGCAACTACTGGTTCAACCTGCACTCGATCGGCATCGAGCACGAGGGCTTCGCCGCCCAGGGCGCGAGCTGGTACCCGCAGACGCAGTACCAGGCGACCGCCGAGCTGGTGAGGTACCTGGCCGCCAAGTACGACATCCCGCTCGACCGCCAGCACGTCATCGGCCACGACAACGTGCCGGGGCCGCAAGACAGTTACGTCGCGGGCATGCACTGGGACCCGGGCCCGTACTGGGACTGGTCGCGCTTCATGGGCATGGTCGGCACGCACACCGCCACCCGCACCGGACGCACGCCCGCGGTGGGTGAGGCGGTGACGATCGCACCGCCGTTCTCCGGCAACGAGCAGACCGTGCGCGTCTGCCCGGACGACGACCCCAGCGGCACCACCACCGAGTGCGCCGACCGCTCCGAGCCGGCCAACTTCCTTCCCGTGCGCACCGCTCCGGACACCGGCGCGCCCCTCTTCGCCGACCCGGCCGTGCACCCCGGTGCCGAGGGCAAGGGCACGGACCAGATCAACGACTGGGGAAGCACCGTCGAGGACGGGCAGCAGTTCGTGGTGGCCGGTGTCAGCGGCGACTGGACCGCGATCTGGTTCAGCGGCGCGAAGGTGTGGTTCTACAACCCGGGCGGCCGCAACACCGTGCCCGCGCCGGGCGCGACCGTCGTCAGGCCCACCGGGGACAGCGCCGCGCTCTACGGCTCCGGCTACCCGAAGCCCTCCGAGTACCCCTCGGGCCTCTCGCCGTCGGCCCAGGAGCCCCTGAGCGTGTACTCCTTCCCCGCGGGCCAGGCGTATGTGGCGGCCCAGCCCCCGGTCAGCGCCGACGACTTCTTCGTCTCGGGCGACACGCACGTGATCGGTGCGGAGAAGTTCTACACCATCCAGTACAACCACCGCGTCGCCCTGGTGGACAGCGCCGACGTCGCGTAGGCGGCAGTTCCCCCGGGGCCCGGACCGGCTGTGTGCCGGTCCGGGCCCCGGCCGTGTCCCGAGGCCGTACCCGGCGCCGACGTGCTCGATCGGCTTCACGCCCAGCCTGGAGGCGGTACGGCGCGCCGTCCCGCGGATCGACGACGGTGGCGGAGCGCAGCACCAGGGCCCGCGCCCTCCCCTGCGGTGCGGGACGCCAGGCGGTCAGCGCCCGTCCGCCGCGAACAGGCGGCGCGCGTTGCGGGTGGTGAGGTCGCGCCAGGTGTCGTCGGCGGACGGCCGGGGGGCGGCGTCGACGGAGGCGACCTGTGTGAGCACCGCCTCGGCCGGAGTCCAGCAGGAGTCGCTGCCGTAGAGGAGCCGTCCGGTGCCGAACGCCGCGTCGAGCGCCGGGATCTGGCGGGGGAAGGGCGTCCCCGCCATGTCGTACCAGAGGCGTCCGAGCTGTTCCACGGTGCCCGGCGCCTCCGCGGGCCCGGTGCCCGCGAGGGTGCGGAAGAGTTCGATGCGGTCGGCGAGCAGCGGCAGCGCCCCGCCACCGTGCGTGAGGATCCAGCGGATGCGCGGGCGGCGGGCGAGGACGCCGTTGAGGAGCAGGTCGCTCGCGGTCCTCGCGGTGTCGAAGAGGAATTCGAGCATGGGCCTCGGCCGTCCCAGGGCGATGTCCTCGGCGCGGGGCGGGGAGGTGGGGTGGACGAAGACGAGGGCGCCGCGCCGGTCGAGCTCGGCCCACAGCGGTTCGTTGCGCGGGTCGCCGAGGTACTGGCCGCGGTGGTTGCTCTCGACCGTCACGCCGTCCGCGCCGAGCACGTCGAGGGCGTGGGCGGCCTCGGCGAGCGAGCCCTCGACGTCGGGCAGCGGCAGAGAGGCGAAGTGGCCGAAGCGCGAGGGATGTTCGGAGCGGATCCCGGCCCCGTACCCGTTGACCTCCCGGGCGAGGGCGCGGGCCGCCGCGTCGTCGCCGAAGTGGACGCCCGGGGAGGAGATCGACAGATAGGACTTTCCGATGCCCGCGCGGTCCATCGTGTCGAGCTGCCCGGCGACGCTCCACCCGGGCCAGCCGGGCATCCCGTCCGGGTGGTCGATGCCGGCGGACCTGGCCGCCGCGACATAACCGTCGGTGACGAAGTGGGCGTGGACGTCGACGAGTCCTGTCGGCTGCATGCGGCTCTCCCTGTCAGCGGGTCCGTACGCGTGCCACCGTAGGAAGGTGTCCGTCGAACGGCAGGGGTGATGCCGATGAATGAAACACCGAGTTCTGCTGAGGGGTCCGTGCGGCGGCGCGGGGGCCGGCCCCCGCAGGGGCAGCCGGTCGTCGAGCGTGCCTTCGCCCTGCTCCGCTCCTTCGACAGCGGCCGGCGCGCGCAGACGCTCGGCGAACTCGCGCGGCGCAGCGGCATCCCCCGCAGCAGCGCGCTGCGGCTCGCCAGGACGCTCGTCGGGGTGGGCGCGCTCGAACGGCTCGACGACGGCAGGTTCGTGGTGGGGCTGCGGCTGCTGGAGACGGCGTCACTCGCGCCGCGCGGCCACGGGCTGCGGGCCGTGGCCATGCCCTTCATGGAGGACCTGTTCCACGTGACCCGCCAGCATGTCCTCCTCGCGGTGCGGGAGCAGGCGGAGGCACTGCTGGTCGAGCGGCTCTCGGCGCTCGACGCGGGCCCGGTCCGTTACCGGGTCGGTGGCCGCCTGCCGCTCGCCTCGACGGGTGTCGGCCTGGTGCTGCTGGCGTTCGCGCCGCCCGCCGTCCAGGACCGGGCCGTCGCGGCCCACCGTCCCGGGGAGGGCGACGACCGCCTCCACGCCCCTTCCGACCTGCGCCGCGCTCTCGCCGAGGTGCGGCGCGGCGACTACGCCCACGGCCACCAGAGCCACCCCGGGCCGATGAGCACGGTGGCCGCGCCGGTGCGCGACGGCCGCGCGGTGGTGGCGGCGCTCTCGGTCGTCGCACCGAGCAGCGGCTTCCCTGACGCGGGCTACGGGCCCGCCGTGCGGGCGACGGCGCGCGCGATCTCCCGCCGGCTGGCGGAAGAGGCCGGCCGGGCGGGGCCGCCCGCTGAGGGGCGCCTGCCGTGAGGGCGCGGGCCCCGGACCGGACGGCTCCGCGGCGCCACGGACTCGGACGGCGATGACCTCCGGTGTCCTTCCGCACGAGGGGAGGCTGCCCCTCATGAACGCCGCCTCCCCGGTCTCCGCGTAGCGGCCCCGCTTGTTCGCCCGGTCGGGAGAGCGGCTATCTCCGTCTGCCGCTGAAAATCCGCCGCTGAAAGGCGGTTCTGCCTACACACCGCAGGGCGGGCTCTCCCTGCGGCGCTGACCCGGTCAGCGGGAGGCCGGCCGTCCACGGCCCCAGGGCCCCCTTCGGGCGTCAGCGGCTCGGAGGACGGCCGGGGGCGTGTGCCTCCCGGCCGTTCGTCATCCCGTGGCCTCCTTCCGCAGGAAGGCCGCGAGCCGCTGGACGCCGGTCTCGATGCGCTCGGGCTCCAGGTAGCTGCACGAGAGCCTGATCTGCCGGTCGCCGCGGTCGGTGAGGGAGAACTGGCGCATGGGCGTCCACAGCACGCCGTACTCGGACGCCGAGACCTCCAGGAGCGCCGAGTCGGCCGGGACGGGCAGATCGATGCGGGCGAAGAAGCCGCCGGCCGGCCGGCGCCAGGCGACCCCCGGCGGCATGCCGTGGCCCAGGTGCCGCTCCAGAGCGTCGGTGAGGCAGGCGAGGTTGTACCGGTAGCGCTCGGCCTTGCGCCGTGCGAGAGCCGTCAGCGAGTGCCCGTGCTCAAGCAGCAGGCCGCCGATGACCGCCTGGGAAAGCGGTGGGGTGTTGACGGTGACCATCGTCTTGAGGCCGGCGAGTTCCCCGGCGAGCGGCCGCTCACCCGCGGCGTGCTGGACGCGCTGGTCGGCGACCGCGTAGCCCACGCGGGCACCGGGGAACCCGACCTTCGCGAAGGTGCCGAGGTGCACGACGCGGCGCCCCGTGTCGAGGGCCTTGAGGCCGGGCAGGGCGTCGTCCTCGGGGGCGGTGAAGGCGTAGGCGTTGTCCTCGATGAGCAGCAGGTCCTCGCGGGCCGCCAGGGCGAGCAGGCGGTGCCGGGCTTCGAGGGGCATGCTGACGCCGCCGGGGTTCGAGAAGTCGGGGGCGACGTAGCAGGCGCGGACGCGCCGGCCCGCGGCACGGGCCTGCCTGCAGCGCGCGGCGAGGTGGTCCAGGTCGAGTCCCGCGGCCCCCTCGCGGACGTCGGCAACGGGGATGTCGAGCAACCGCGCGGCGCCCACGATCCCCGGGAAGCAGGGGTCGGCCACCGCGAGCACGTCACGGCCGTCCCGGTACAGCGCCCGCAGGGTCAGCAGCATGGCCTCCTGGGCGCCCACGGTGATCACGATCTCGTCGGGGGCGGCGTCGATCCCCTGGTCGGCGCGGAGCGCTTCGGCCACGAGGTCGTTGATCAGGCCCTGCGCCGGTCCGTACTCGTAGAGCACGCGCTCGGCGCGGCACGGGCCGAGGCCGCGGTCGGTGCGCAGGTGGGCGAGGAAGCGGTCCGTCAGGCCGCCGAGGTCAAGGCCCTGGACGAAGTCCGGGTAAGGGGCGCCGGGCGCGAAGGAGATGGCGTCGGGGTAGCGGTCCATCACCTCGGTGAGGAAGCTGATCGAGCCGAGTACCGGGTCCTGGAGCGATCGGTGCAGGTCGGGTGCGAACAGGTCGGGTGCGTCGGTCATGGCCGGCTCTCCCGCGCGGCACGCCGCCGTTCGCGCTCCCGCCAGCGGCGCTCCACCTTGTCGAGGACGTCGGGCGCGTAGGCGCGTTCCGCCTGGGCGACGGCGAACTCGGCGAGGTACTCGCGGAAGAGGTCGAGGGGTTCCTCGGCGAGGGCGAGCATGCGCCGGTTCGCCGCGACCGCGGGCGCGGACAGGGCCGCGACGGCCCGTTCGACCGTCTCGTCCATGCGGTCGGCGGGCACGACCTCGTCGCAGACAGCGCGGGCCTCGGGGTCGGTGGCGGCGATCCTGCGTCCGCCGAGCACCACCTGCCGGGCGAGCCGGGCGCCGGCCAGCCGGGTGAGCCTGAGGTTCGCGACCCCGGGCACGATGCCCTCCTCGGCGGCGGGCAGGCTGACGTAGGCGTCCTCCTCGGCGATGACGTGGTCGAGGACGAGCAGGAGTTGCATACCGCCTCCGATGGCAAAGGTGTCGACCGCCGCGATCCACGGCTTGGTGACGCCCCGTTCGCTCAGGGCGCCAGGGTGCGGGTCGGTCAGCAGGCCCCGGAACATCTTGTTGATGTAGCCGAGTTCGCGGCCGAGGAGGAACCCGACGAGGGGGATCCGGCCGTTCCTCAGGTCGCTGAGGTCGACCCCGGCGCTGAAGACGCGTCGCCCCCGGTAGGCGGGCGGGTCGACGGTGCCGCCGCGCAGGACGCCGACGCGGACCGCGTCGTCGAGCAGGACGAGGTCCACGGCGGTGTCGAGGTCGTCGATCAACCGGTGGTTCTCCGCGTTGAGCCTGCGGGGGTTGCGGAACTCGACGTGGGCGGCGGCGCCACGGCGTTCCACGTGGACGGTGTCCAGTTCGGCACGGCCCTGCGCACGGAAACCGTCCGCGAGCTCCAGGGCGCGCGGAGTGGGCCCGAGCATCGTCTCCACGAGGTGCCTACCGGCGGTGGGCGAGCGCAGCACGGCGCCGCAGAACAGTCCCTGGTCGATCTCCCTTCCTTCCTTCTCGGCCTGGACCAGCCGGCGTTCCGCGGCCATCTGCCGGCGGGTCGGCACCAGGCCGGGGATCCGGTCGGCGGCGTCGTGGACGAGGTCCGGCAGCCGTACCCCGCGCGCCATGTCGTCGGTGAGCAGCCCGTAGACGGACTCGGTGTGCCGGGCCAGGAAGGCCCGGCGGACCCGGCGGGCGCCGCGGTGGACGGCGGCGGCGTGGGCGCGTTCATCCGGGGAGCGCTCGGGGACGGGTGGCAGCGCCGCGAGGGCGCGCTCTGCCCCGGCTGCGTACTCGGCCAGGTGGCGCGCGTCGGTGTCGAAGCGGCCGGTGGGTTCCGGCGCGGTGGCGGTGCGTGGGCCGGCGGTCACCCGGCCGCCTCCGTCCGGTCGGCGCGGTCCGGGCCGCCGCCGGCGAGGCGCCGCAACTCACGGTCGCAGGCGGCGAGATGGACGCCGAACGCGTCGTCGTAGTCGGCGCAGGCGGCCTCTTCGAGCAACCGCAGGCGTATCCGTGCCTCGCGGTCGCTGAGCCGGTCGCGCGACACCGCCGCGTCGCGGACGGCCTCGGCGAGGTCGTCGCTGACCCGGTCGACGATGCCGAGTTCCGTGGCGGCGGGGAGCCCGATGGCGGTGTCCCCCAGTACGATGCGGCGGGCGCCGGCCGGTCCGACGCGCCGGACGAGCCGGTACAGGGACATGCCCGGCCAGAACTGCCCTTCGTTGACGGGCAGCAGCAGCCGCAGGTCGCGGGTGCAGATCCGGTAGCCGGCGGCGAGCAGCAGGTCGAGTGCGGGGCCGCCGCAGGCGCCCTCGGCGATGGCGACGCTGTCCAGCTGTTCCAGGCGGCGTACGGCGCGCTCCCAGCGCTTGACCTCGCGGATGGACACCCCGCCCGGCCATGGGCGCGGCTGGAGCGGCGGCGGGGCGGGCCGGAGGAGCACGACCACCCGTTCGCCCTGTTTCGCGGCCTGTTCACATGCCTCGTCCAGCGTCGCGGTCAGCTCGGGCAGCGGACTGCCCGCGTCCAGCCTGACCAGCACGTCCGGGTCCTCGGGCAGCCGGGTCCGATCGGGCTCGGTCTCCATGTCTGCGCGGATTCCTTTCCTCACCAGCGCACCAGCGCCGTCTCGATGGTCGAGCCGGGCCCCATCGTCATCAGGACCCCGATGTCCCCCCGTACGGCGGCCCTCTCGTCGCGCAGCCGCTCGTAGGAGAACAGGAAGGAGCCGCTGGAGAGGTTGCCGTGGTCGCGCAGGACCCCGGTGGTGTGCCGCACGTCGTGCCGGGAGAGTCCGAGGTTCACCCGGAGCGCGTCGATGACCTTCTTGCCGCCGGAGTGCACCACCCAGTGGCCGATGTCGCCGATGCCGAGCCCCGTGCCCCGCAGGAGCCGCGCCACGGCGGTCTCGGCGTTGGCGCCGACGACGTAGGGGACGTCGGGGTCGAGGTAGAAGCTGTACTTGCCGTGCCCGTCGTCCCAGTGGTAGCGCATCGCGTCGACCGCCTCGGGGATGATGTGGCTGCTGAACTTCAGCAGGACCGGGCCCGCCGGGGGCTCCTGCGGGGCGGTGCGCACGGCGACGGCCGCCGCGCCGTCGCCGAACAGGCTGTTGACCACCGAGGAGCGCATGGTCCCGTCGAAGACGTACGCGGCGGAACAGACCTCGATGCAGACCATCAGGGCGAGTTCGCCCGGGTGGCCCCCGGCCCATCCGACGACGGCGTTGAGGGCGTTCAGACCCGCGTTGCAGCCCATTCCGACGACGTCGAGGCGCTGGCAGGACTGTTCGACACCCAGGTCCTTGATGAGCAGTGCGGAGAAGCCGGGGGTGAGCAGTCCCGTGGAGGTGACGCAGCACAGGTACCGGACGTCGCCGAGTGCGGCGCCGGCGTCCTTCAGGCAGCGTTCGACGGCCTCCCGCCCCATCCGCAGTCCGCTCGCGGTGTGCTTGCCCAGCAGGTCCCCCTGGGACTCGACGACGGGGAGCCCGTCGGGTCCTGCCGGGGGAAGGGTGAGGCCGCGGCGCTCGATGGCGCCGCCGAGGAAGACGGAACGGATCCGCGGGTCGGTGATGCCGAAGGTGTCGAGGACTTCCTCCTGTGTGTAGGAGGTCCTCGGCACCGCGGTGCCGACGCCGGCAATGCCGGGGGCACCGTAGCCCCTGCTCCCCGGCGGGCCTTCAGGAGCCGGGGCCGCCGACTGCTGCGTTGCGCGCACGTTTCTCCTCCGTAGGACACGTGACCGGTCCCGGCTGGACGGTCCCGGGTGTCGGCCGTGGGGCCCGCCGCGGCGCCGGAGGGCGGCCCCGGCAGTGTCCGGGCGCGGCAGTCGCGCCGGCCGGCGCGACTCTCGTGGGCGAGGGCAGGGCGGAAGCGGAAGCGGACGAAGGGCACGGCCCGTCGGGCGAGGCTTGGCTCCTCGCCGACGCGCCACCCGGTGACCACGCCTCTGCGCTGCCGGGAACCTCTCCACTGCCCGGAACCACGCGACAGACCACCCGTCCTTCATTCACCTCAGCGTGAACGCGATACTCGCAGCGATTTCCGCGGTCGGCACCAGTGCTAGCCGCAGTTACGGGACGGAGGGGCTACGGCGGCTCCCGTCTGCGGCCGCGCGCCGTCGCGCCGGCCCGGCGGAAAAAGCGCATGACGCCTTACCGGATGTTTTTCTTTTGTTTTCCCGCGTGGCATTTCCCGGTGGCACTCGGGGCCGCGGCAGGGAGCCGGACACCGGTCGGCCCGCCTGTCCCGCGGGGGTCGGGGAACGGTCCGCGAGCCCCCGGCGTGACCTGCCACAGGGGCAGCACACTTACGACATAGCAGGGATGAAGGGGCAATTCATCGACGGTACACGGGCATGAGTCGGGCAGCGCTACCTGCAGAACGGGCTTGGATCATGCGTACGGCCATGCTTAGATATAGCGGCAGCACGATCGACGGAGGACGCCGAATCGCCGACAGGGCGCTGCCACGGTCGCGATTTCCGGCGTCACCGAAAGTCGAGCCGCACGGGGGCACAGCACGAAAGCAACCGTCCGTCGGCCATGAATCCGCAGAACGTCACACGTCAGCGTTTTCTCCCTTTCCCCCCATCCCCCCACACCTCTTCCTCGGCTCCGGACCCCGAGAGACGCGGCCCGTAAGAGACCCAGTCCGTGCGACACCCGGCCGCACCGGCCGCGGTGCGCCGGGCAACGTCCGGCATCCCCCCACCGACGATCACAGCGCCAACCCCCTCGCGCGTGCGGCCTGTCCGATCTCCTGCGCGGACCGCAGCCGTGCGCCGTCGTCACGAAGCCCCCTGCTCCGTCAAGCTGTTCGCGGTCCTGCGAGAGGGCCGCAGACCTCCGGCCCCGCGTGTGCGCACGACATCCGTCCGGGAGACGGCGTACACGGCGGCGACACGGTCCTCGAAGGCGCCTGCCCGATGCCCGGAACAGGTACGTGCCGTCTTCGGGCAGCCGAGGACCGGGGCACGCACGGGCCCCGCCCCGGCCCGCCCCGCCGGCGCTCCCCCCTCGTACGCCGTCGTCCGCGACAACCCGGCTCCGGCCGCCGCCGGGAACCCACACGGCCAGGCCGACGGAGAACGGAGAGACCTCCCCGACACGTTCTCCCGACACAGTGCGGTGCCGCCATGCAGCACTGACGGAAAGGTCCGGATTGATCTCTGCATCCTCTCCCGCCACCGTTTCCTGCGACATGTGCGGCAAGCACATGCACAGAAGAGATCCGGAGAGCACGGCGCCACTTCGCTCCCGGTACTGCTCGAACGCCTGCCGTCAGCGCTCCTACCGGCAGCGGCAGAAGGCCGGCGGAATGGGCACGGCTGTCGGCGGCGGACCGCTGACCCAGTTGAGCAGCTTCGTCGGCCGGACCGACGAGATGGTGGAACTCGGCCGGTTCCTCCACGGCGTACGGCTGCTCACGCTGACCGGGCCCGCCGGTGTGGGCAAGACGCGCCTGGCCCTGGAACTGGCCGGGCAGGAGCAGCGCGCCCGGCACTGCGAGGTCGTCGTGGTGAAACTGGCGGCGCTCACCCGCATCGACGAGATACGGGGGCAGATCCTGGCCGCGATCGGCGAACCGGCCGAAGGCGGTGCGCCGCGCGCGCCGCAGGCGGCGGTCCCGTACGCGAACGAGCGAGACCGCCTCCTGGTCCTGGACGACTGCGAGCACGTCCTCGACGAGTGCGGGCTGATGCTGGGCGAACTGCTGCCCCGGCAACCGTACTTGCGGGTCGTCGCCACCAGCCGCGAACCGCTGCGCCTCCCGGGGGAGGCGGTGTTCTCGCTGTCAGGTCTTGCGCTGCCCGACAAGGACGGCGATTCCTTTCTCTCGGAATGCCGGCGGTCGGACGCCGTGCGCCTCTTCCTCGACCGGGCGCGCGCGGTCCTGCCCGATTTCCAGCTCACGCAGGAGAGTGCCGGGGACGTGGGCGAAATCTGCATCCGGCTCGACGGACTGCCGCTCCCCATCGAGATGGCCGCCCGGCTGACCGGGGTGCTCCCCCTGCCCGAGGTCACCGCCCGCCTCGACGACCGGCTCTCCCTGCTGACGAACGGGTGGCGCCTTGCGGACCGACGGCACCAGAGCCTGCGGGCCTCCCTCCAGTGGGGCTATGACCTGCTCAAGCCGACTGAACAGTCGCTGCTGCGGCGGCTTTCCGTGCTCCCGGGCGGTTTCGGTCTCGACACGGCCGCCGTGGTGGCTGCCGAGGACGGCGCCGCGGATGCGGGGACCTCGGAACTGCTGATCGCCCTGTCCGCCAAGTCCGTCATCACGCCGTGCACCGGCCAGGGCGGCCCCGCGCGGTTCCGGCTGCTGGAGTCCATGCGGGGTTTCGGCCACGAACGGCTGGTCGCCAAGAGCGAGGACACCGAGACCTACGGACGGCTGGTGACCTGGCTGACCCGGCTGTCAGAACCGCTCAACCGGGAGACCTTCGTCCAGCCCGCGACGCTGCGGCGTCTGCAGGAGGAGCACGGCAATCTCACCGAGGCCCTCCACTGGCTGCTCTCCGGCACGGACGAGCGGCAGCTGCTCCTGGCAGCCGCGAGGGCCACGGTGGAGCTGTCGCGAGGGCCCGCGGACGACACGCTCGCACTGCTCTCGCAGGCCCTGGAGCGCAGCGCCGGGCCCTCCCCCTACCGGAGCGTCGCCCTGGAGTGCGCCGCCGCGCTGGCGGGGCGGCGGGCGGACTACGACACCGCCATGCGCTACGCCGAGCAGGCCGTGGAACAGGAGCGGGAATACGACCGCCCCCCGCTCCTCAGCCGTCTCCTGCTGCTCCGCAGCGCGCTCCGCGAGACACACGGCGACCAGGGCGGCGCGGTGGCGGACCTGCGGGAGTGCCTCAAGATCGGTCGAGGCCTGTGCGACGAGACCCTGACGGCGCTCTGTCTGACCGGTCTCGCACGGTACCGGCTGCTCAAGGGCGAACCGGGCCGGGCCGAGCAGGTGATCAGCGAGGTCCTGCCCCTGCTGCGCACACGGGTGTCGTCGCGGTGGCTGCACACGATCCTCGTCACTGCGGGCGCGCTCGCCCTGGAGAGGGACGACCTGCCCGCGGCGGAGGCCTACTTCACCGAGTCCCTGCACAGTCCCGCGGAGCACACGCGCGGGCCGGCCGAAGCGCTGCGGGGCCTGGCCGTCGTCGCCGCCCGCGCCTACCGGTTCGAGAAGGTGCTCCGGCTGATCGGTGCCGCCGAGCGGATCGGCCCCCGTGCCTCGTGGGGCGACGCGTGGTGGCGGGAGCGGGTCAACGCGGCGCGGTCCGGGGCGCTGAAGGTGTTGCCTGCCGACCGGGCCAGCGCCTCGCTCGAAGCCGGCCGCACGATGCGCCCCCGGCACGTCCTCGCCCTCGCCCTCGGCTCCCAGGCGGCCAGAGCGACCGCCGAGGAGGCCGACAACCTGCTGAGCAAGCGGGAGCAGGACGTGACAGCGCTGGTGGTGCAGGGCCTCACCAACCGCCAGATCGCCGCCCGGATGCACGTGTCGGTGCGCACCGTCGAGACGCACATCCGCCACATCAGGACCACCCTGGGGCTGCGCTCGCGCGCGCACATCGCGGCATGGGCCGCGGAGCAGAGGACAACGACCGTGCCCACCACCGTGCTCCCTCCCCCGGGCCGGGTGTCCCTCGCCGACGGCGGACCGCTGGTGTAGGTGCCCGCTGCGGTCCCGCACGCGCCGCCGGGGCTCCGCGTGCGCGGACCACGCCCAGCCCCGGACGGCGTTGCGGCGCCGAAGGTCAGTCCTCCACGGTCACCACGTCGACCAGCCCCAGGGCGGTGTCGAGGATCTCCTCGACCTCCAGGGCCGACCCGCCGCTCGCGATCACGTAGCCGAGCCGGTCGTAGGCGTCCCGCGGCGGCCGTACCGCGCGGCCCGGGGACGCGGTGGTCACCACCCGTTCGACCCCGGGCACGCGCTCCGCCTCCGCGGTTCCGGTGACGGCCGCGAGGCGGCCCGCCCGACGCGCGGTCAGGAACCTGATGCCCGCGTGCCGGGACCGGTCCGCGCTCAGCCGCACGGGGTATCCGGCCGCGGCGCGCACCTGCTGCTCCACGAGGTCGATCCCCGTCGCCGTACGGACCAGTTCGGGGATCATGCCGCCGGCCAGCCTGGCATTGATCTCGATGACCGCCGGGCCCGTGTCCGTCATCCTGACCTCCACATGGGCGGGCCCCCGGTCGAACCCCACCGCCTTGAGCGCCTGGCGGGCGGACTCGGCGAGTTCGTCGCGGGCGGCGGACGGCAGCGCGGCGGGGAAGAGATGGCCGGTCTCGACGAAGTACGGCAGCGCGGTGGCGGTGCGCTGGGTCACCCCGACGCAGACGGCCTCCCCCTTGTCGCAGAACATCTCCACACTGAACTCCGGCCCCCGGACGTACTGTTCGATCAGTACCCTGCGGGCGGTGGCCTGGCCGCGTACGTTCTCGGTCACGGCCAGGACGCGGGCGGCGTGCTCCGCGGCGGCCCCGGCCTCCTCGCACCACAGGACGTCCTGCGAGCCGGACCCGTCCACGGGCTTGACGACGCACGGCAGGCCCACGGACGCGACCGCGCCGGCCGCCTCGGCGGGGTCGCCGACCACGGCGAACGCCGGCTGCGGCACCCCCGCGTCCCGCAGCGCCCTGCGGGTCAGCGACTTGTCGCGGCAGACCGCCACCGTCCTCGGGGCGTGGCCGGGCAGACCGAGCGCGGCGGCCAGCCGTGCGGTGCCCTCAAGATAGAAGTCGCTGGTCGTCGTGGAACCGGCGACGGTACGTGCCCCGGCCGCCTTCCGTACCGCGCCCAGGACGTCCGCGTCGCTCTCGGTGTCGCAGACGGCTGTCACGCAGCCGGTGCCGTCGACGCCGGCGTAACGGGCCGGATCCTTGGCCAGCAGGACAGGCTCGAAGCCGAGCCGCACCGCTGTGCGCAGGGCCAGCATGCCCGTCCCCGTCGTGTTCGACTCAAGGAAGACCAGGACGGGCCGGTTCCGGCGCGGGGTCGAGGCGAACGACCAGCCGGTGACCGTCGTGCCGTAGGGGACCTCGACGGGCCGGGCGGCGACCGGCCCGGCGGGCCGGTGGCGGTACACACTGTCCACGTAGCGGTCGCCGCGGTCCGGCAGGATCCCCAGCAGCCGGGTGCCGGGGGCCGCCTCCGCGGCGAGGTGGGTCAGGATCCGGTACACCGACCCGGAGGTGTTCCCTGCGAAGATCTTCTGCTCCCGGGCGAGCCGCCGGGTGGCGTCGAACGCCTCGTCGTCCGAGAGCCAGTGCACCTCGTCGATGAGGCGGTAGTCGATGTTGTCGGGGTAGAGGCTGTTGCCCAGTCCGCTCTGCTTGCGTGACGGCGCGTCGGGCTGGCCGAAGAGCACACTGCCGACGCAGTCGACACCGACCACCTTCACGTCGGGCAGCCGCTCGATCAGCGCCGCGGACGTGCCGCACAGGGAGCCGCCGCTGCCGACGGAGCCGACCAGGACGTCCACGGTCCCCAGGTCGTCGACCACTTCGTCGGCGAGCACGCGGTACGCGGCCGGGTTCTGCGGATTGCTGTACTGCCGGGGCCAGTAGGCGCCGGGCATACCGTTCATGAGTTCCGCGAGCCGTTCGAGCCTGGCGCCCTGCCATCCCTGGCCCGTCATCGCCTCCACCACGTGGACCTCGCAGCCGAGAGCCTCCAGTTTGGCGAGGGTGATCGGGTCGATCCGGGGGTCGGTGACGATGTGCACGGCATGCCCCAGGTAGGTGCCGACCAGGGCGATTCCCAGCGCCATCGTGCCGGACGAGCTCTCCACGATGGGCGCGCCCTCCTTGAGCGCACCGGACCTGCGGGCCTCCGTGATCATCTGCCGGGCGACGCGGTCCTTCATCGCATAGGGGTTGAGCAGTTCGAGCTTGGCATAGACCTCGACCCCCTGGGCGGCGTCCACCCGCAGCCGCACGACCGGGGTGTTGCCTATCGCGTCGACGATGTCGTCATGCCGCATGCGCGCTCCCTGGTGACGTGGACGAACGAAAGACGGTGGTGGCACCGGGCAGGCGCGAGCAGGCCGCGACCACGGCCGGCAGGCGGTGCCGGTGGTCGGGGTCGCCCTCGTCGAGCAGGAGGCCGAGCATGGTGCCGCTGTGGGTGCAGACCACGCCGAGCGCGCCGGTCCCGGCGCTGATCCGGATCATGGCGTCGAGGTTCCGCTTGGGCGCGAGCCGCTGGTTGAGGACCGCGCTGCGCGTGGCGACGGCGCCCACCCGGGCGAGGTCGCCGTCGCCGACGGCCGCGGTGAGGTCCGACAGCAGGCGCCCGTACTCGTGTCTCTGGGCAGGGGTGCGGTGGGCGGGGCGCCGGTTGAAGGCCACCGTGTCGAGGCGGCCGCCCTCGTCCACGGCCACCACCGTGGCCGGGGGCAGGGTGCCGAGTGACGCGCGCAGCCGGACCGCCCGGTGCTCGAACGCCACGATGCCCGGGTGCATCACCCCGTCGGTGGGCTCGATCGGACGCAGCCAGCCCTCGACGGCCGCGGGCGACGTGTCGCAGCCGAGCGCCCCGCCCACGGCCCTGGCGGTGGCGACCAGGTCGGCGGAGGAGCTGGCGAGCCCCTTCCCCACGGCCAGGCCGCTGTCGAGGACCAGGGAACCGCCGCCGACGGCGCCCTGCGCCTCGCACATGGCCCGCGCAAGGCGCAGCGACTTGGTCTTGTGGGAGGGGAAGACCTTCAGCGGACCGTCAGGGATGTACCGGAACCAGGCCCGGCTGCCGAGGCTGATCGGGAAGGTGACGAGGAAGTCGGCGCCCCCGGGCAGCACCCCCTGCAGCAGCTCGCCGAAGGTCCCACAGGCGCACCCCGCGCCTTCGCGCAGGTCCACGCCCGGCCGGCGGGCGACGAGCGCCGCCCGCCTCATGACCGCCGCTCGGCCGCGGCCAGCAGGTCGTCTTGTCGGCGGGCGGCGTCGGTGGACCTGCGTGCGCGCAGCGACCACTCCCCGGCGAGCCGCGTGAGTTCGCCCTCCTGGCCGACGAGCGCCGCCCGCACCTCGTCAGGGTGGGCCGAGCCCGCCGACCGCTTCGCACGCAGCCCCTCGTCGACGTCAAACGCGACGGCGAGGAGCGCGCCGGTCCCCTCGGCCTCGTACCCCTCCTGCGCGCAGAGGGCGGCCAGGAGCGTGGCGTCCGCCTCGGCCGGCCGCAGCCCCTTCTCCAGGGCGCGCTTGACGTACCGTCCCGAGATCACCTGAGCCGTACGCCAGGGGACGCCGTAGTCCAGTGTGAGCCGGTTGGCGAGGGTGAAGCCTCCCAGGTACTCCTCCGCGCATGCCTCGCGCATCCGGTCCGCCGAGAAGACCGCTCCGCCGACGACCGCACGCGTCAGCCGCAGCACCGAGCGCATGGCGTCGAACTGGGTACGCAGCTGCCCGCCCGCCTCCTTCGACACCTCCACGGTGTTGGTGTAGGCGGTGTTGCGCTGCCCGGCGGCGAGGTCGGCGGCGCACCCGGCGACCTGGGCACACCGGCCGCGGATGCGCTCCAGCACGGGGAAGTTGCGCTTCTGCGGCATGGCCGCCGAGATCCCCGACAGGTCGTCAGGGAGTTCGAGGAAGCCGAACCCACTGCCGCCCCAGGCCATGAGGTCGGTGGTGAACCTGCTCAGCGCCACCGCGTAGTGGGCCAGGTCGCCGGCGATCGCCAGGGCCCAGCCGCGGGAGGCGACGGCCACGAGCGCGTGCGGCTGGACACGGGAGAAGCCGAGCAGTCCGGCCATGCGTGCGCGGTCCCAGGCGAGCTCCTGGCCGGCCATGGTCCCCGAGCCCAGGGGGCAGGCGTCGGCCTCGTCGTACGTGTGGAGCAGCCTGCGCAGGGTGGCGGTGGTCTCGGCAGCGAGGGCCCCGAGGTAGAACCCCGGGCTGACGATCTGCGCGGCCTGTGCGTGGGTGTAACCCGGCATGGGCACGTCGGCGTACCGGGCGGCGAGCGAGGTCACCGCGCGGCCGAGCGAGACCAGGCCGGCGGCCACGGCGGTCAGGTTCTCGCGGGCGGACATCATCTGGGCGCAGACCTGGAGGTCGTTGCGGCTGCGGTCCACGTGCCAGGCGTGGAAGGGCGGGACCGGGCCGGACATGACGTGCCGCTCGACCGCGAAGGAGATGTCCGACATGTTGTCCTCGGGGTCGGCGCGGACGGCGTCAGGGGTGAGCGAGTCGAGCCTTGCTGCGATTCCGGCCGCCCCCGCGGCGTCCACCAGTCCCATCCGCACGTATTCGAGAAGCAGGACCTTCTCGATGGCGAGGTAGTGTCCCAGCAGGTGCTCGGCCTCGTAGGCGAACTGCGGGGCGAGCACCTCCTCGTGCCAGATGTCGCTCGGTACGCCGTCGATCCTGCCCGTCACCGCCATGCCGTCCTCCTCGGGCGCCTGCGTTCGAGTTCGGTGGCGAGACCGGCCACCGTCGGGTCGGCGAAGAACGCCTGGACGCTCGGCTCGGCGCCGTGCTCAGCCGCGAGGCGCGCCAGCATGCGCAGGGCCTGCACCGAGTGGCCGCCCAGGTGGAAGAAGTCGTCGTGGACGTCGGTCACCGCGGTGCCGAGGACGGCGCACCAGGCGTCGGCGACCAGCTTCGCCGTCCCGGTGGGCGGCCCGCCGCCCACGGCCGTGCCCGCGGGGTGCCGCGCCGGCGCGGCACCCGCCCGGGGCGCGGCCGGGAGGTCCGGCAGGCGGGTGTCCGCGGCACGGACCCCCGCGGCCAGGAGGGCGAGGTAGTCGGCGAGCAGCGTTTCCGCGGTGGTCCGCTCGACGAGGGCCACGTTGTACTCGACGCGTACCGTGTCGGCCGTGACCTCAAGCAGCAGGTCGTCCTCGCAGCCGGCGGTCCCCGAGGAGCAGCCCCCCGGGCCACCGCCCGCGGGCACGTGGTTGAAGGCCAGCTGGTACAGGGGCGGCACCCCCGGCAGCCGCGGCGCGGGCAGAAGCTCGACGAGGGTCTGGAACGGGATGTCGCGGCCCTCCTCGACCCGGACCGCCTCCCGCACCCGGCCGGCCAGTTCGGCGAAGGACGGGGCGCCGCCCGCGTCGACCCGCACCACCAGCATGTTGACGAACGTGCCGATCATGGGGAGCACGTCGGCCTGGCGGCGGCCCGTCACCGGCAGCCCGACGACGATGTCGTCCTGGCCCGAGTGCCGGTGCAGCAGGGCGACGTAGGCGGCGAGGCAGAGCGTGACCGGCTCGGTGCCGAGCCGGCGCGCCGTTCCCGGCAGCGTCGCGGTGACCTCGGGCGGGAGTCCGGCCCGCACCTCGTCCCCCGCGAACGTACGGGCCGCGGGCCGCGGGCGGTCGAGCGGCAGACGGTGGACGGGCGGGATCCCGGCCAGCCGCGCACGCCAGTACGCGGCCAGTTCGGCGCGTCGGCGGGGCGAGAGCCGGTCGCGCTCCCCCTGTGCGTAGCCCGTGTAACTCAGCGGCAGCTCGGGGAGGTCCGGCGCCCGGCCCTGCTCGGCGGCCGCGCAGATCTCGGTCAGTTCCGCGTGGAGGTTGAACCGTGAGGCGGCGTCGTAGACGACGTGGTGGGCGGCGAACACCACCGCCCATTCCGCCTCTCCGAGTTCGAGCAGCTCCACGCGCCACAGGGGGGCGCGCTCCAGGTCGAAGGGCCGGCGCGCCAGCTCCTCCCTGCGCGAGCGCCGGGCGTCCGCCCGCCGGGCGTCGTCCGCACCGGTCAGGTCGACGTGCCGGAGCACCGGGCCGATCCGCGGGAGCACGTACTGCGTGAGCCGGCCGTCGGCGACCCGCAGGGCGGTGCGCAGGGCCTCGTGGCGCTGTGCCAGCAGGGCGAAGGCACGCCGCAGGTCGGCCTCCGACACCTCGGCGTGCACCACCAGTTCGTCCACGATGCGGTACGCCGACGCGTCGGGCGCCATCCGGCTGGCGAACCACACGCGCTCCTGGGCGAAGGACGCGGGGACGGCGCGCGGCGCCGCCCGGTGGGACGGCGCCGACACCGCGCTTCCCGGTTCCGCGGTCATGGCGCGGGGCGGGGCGACCACGGCCCGGCCCCGGGGCGGGCGCCGCTCACGCCTGCTCATGCCCGGTGCCCGGCTGGTCGTGGCCGGGGATCCGCACCGCGTCGCCCATGACCACCACGACCTCGCGCTCGCCCTCGAACGGCTCCCGGCCGTGGGCCATCCTGAGGTTGTCCACGACGAGCACGTCCCCGCTCCCCCACGGCTCGCCGGCCGTGCAGCGGTCGTACACGGCGTTGATCGCCTCCACGGTCTCGCCGTCGATGGCTGTGCCGTCGCCCGCCGCGGTGTGGAACGGCAGGCCCTGCGGCCCGTAGACGTCCGTGAGGTATGCGCGGACTGCCGGGTCCATCGTCAGCCCGTTGAGGAAGGCGATCTGGTTGAACCATCCGGGGACGCCCGTCGCGGGGTGGCGCAGGACGGCGGGGCGCCGCTGACGGGTGCGCAGCCGGCCGCCCGGCAGCCACTCGTGGTCGATGCCCCAGGCGGTGCAGTACGCGTCCACCTCGGCCGGGTCGTCGGTCCCGAACGCCTCCTGCCACGCCACGCCCACGTCGTGGTACATGCGGGTCAGCAGCCAGCCATGGCGCTCGAACGGGGCGACGAGACCGGGCGGGAGGGCCTGCAGCACCTGCTGGGAGTCCGCGACGTTGGTCCTGCCGCCGCGCTCCGGGGCGGTGAGGCAGCCGAAGACCAGGGTGCCGGGGACCGTGGCGGCGTAGCTCAGTTCGTGGTGCATGCACATCGGCTCGTCCGACGGCCAGTGGCTCGCGGAGTAGAGACCGGGGGCATGGGTGGTGCGCGGGGCGAAGCCCTCGCGTTCGGTCATCGCGGTGATCCCGAGCGCCTCCGCCACCGCGGCGACGTCGGCGGCCGTGCGCACCCCGACGCCGCGCAGCAGCACGGCGCCGGACTCGGCGACGGCGGCGCGGACGGCGGCCCGGTGGCCGGCCGCCCAGGCGGCCGGTCCCTCGCCGGGCTCAGCGGCGAGTACCTGGGGCGCCGGTCGCGCCCCGGTGCCGGGCGCCGCTGCGGCCTTGCGGTCGACCAGGGCGGCGACGTCCGCGACGGTGGGGGTGTCCCACAGTTCGGCGACGGTCACCCTGCGGTCGAGGGCGATCGACAGGCGGATCGCGGAGAGGGAGGTGCCGCCGAGTTCGGTGAAGCGGGAGTCGCGTCCGATCCGCTCGGGCGGGATCCTCAGCACGCGCGCCCACAGGTCCGCGATCCTCCGCTCGGTGCTCGTGGCGAACTCCGTGCCCTGCGCCTGCCCGGTGCCCTGCCGCTCCCGCTGGGCGAGAGCGGTCAGGGAGAGCTTGTCGATCTTCCCGTTGCCCGAGAGGGGCAGTTCGGGGGTGTGGCGGAGGCGCGGCGGAACCATGTACGCGGGCAGGCTCCTGGCGAGCGTCCTGGCGACCTGCTCGGGATCGGGCGCGTCACCGCCGGTGTAGTAGCCCACGAGCTGCGGCTCCGCGGCGGATCCCGCGACCACCACGGCGCCGTCGCGTACGCCGGGTACCTGGAGGAGCCGGTCCTCGACCTCGCCGATCTCGATCCTGAATCCGCTGATCTTGACCTGCGAGTCGCGGCGGCCGAGGTACTCCAGCTCCCCTGAGGGCAGCCAGCGGCCGAAGTCGCCGGACCGGTAGAGCCGTTGCGGCGGGCGGAGGAGGTCGCGTCCGAAGACCGCTGCCGTACGCTCCGGGTCGTTCACGTACCCGCGGCCGACGCAGACGCCGGCGACCACGATCTCGCCGGGGAAACCCACCGGCAGAAGCCGGAGCTGCTCGTCCATGACATAGACGCGCGAGTTGCGCACCGGGTCGCCGAGCGGCACGGAGCGGTGAGCCGGCAGGGCGCTCATGACGCCGTGGTTGCAGTCGTCGCTGATCTCGGTGAGGCCGTAGCAGTTGACCAGCGGCACGGTGGGGAGGACATCGAACCAGCGGCGCACCAGCTCCTTCTTGAGCGCCTCGCCGGTGACCGCCATGACACGCAGGGCGGGCAGGTCCCGGTGCTCCTCGGCCAGTGTCGCGAGGAGCAGTTCGAGGTACGTGGGCACCAGCTGCGCCACATGGACGCCGTGCTCGACCAGGGTGTCGGTGAACGTGTGGACGTCCATGAGCACGTCCTGCCCGACGATGAGCGTCCGCCCGCCCACGAGGAGTCCGGAGACGAGCTGCCAGAGGGAGATGTCGAAGCACTGCGGCGCGGTCTGCGCCACGACGTCCCCCTCCTGGATGCCGAGGTCCTCGATCTTGGCGTAGAGGTGGTTGAGGAAGCCGTCGTGCTCGCACATGGCGCCCTTGGGCTCTCCGGTGGAGCCCGAGGTGAAGTAGATGTACGCGAGCTGGTCGCCCGCGACGGCCAGGCCGGGGTCGTGGCGCGGGCCGGCTGCTCCGAGGAGGTCGCCGACGTACAGGCGCCGCGTCTCCTGGTCGGCCAACGCCTCCTCCAGCGGCGCGACGCCGTGGTCGGCGAGCACCCACCGGCACTCCGCTCTGGTGAGGGTGCGCGCCATCCGCCCGGCGGGGAAGTGCGGTTCGAGCGGCAGGTAGCAGCCGCCTGCCTTGAAGACGGCGATGACGGCCGCGAGCCATTCCAGAGTGCGGTCCGTCACGACCGCCACGACGTCCTCGGCGCGCACCCCTTCCCGGTGCAGGGTCCAGGCGATGGCGTTGGCGTTCTCGTTCACCTCGCGGTAGGTCCAGCTCCGGCCGCCCTCCACGGCGGCCACCGCGTCGGGGTGGCGGCGCGCCCTCTCCTCGAACAACTCGTGGAAACGACGCCCCGGCAGCGGCTCCACAGGACCGGAGCAGAAGGCGATCGTCTCCTCGGTCTCCGCCTCGGACAACAGACCGTGGCCGGTGTGCGGTTCGTCGGGGTACGCGGTGAGCAGGCCCAGTGCGACCCGTACGTAACCGCGCAGGCGCTCGGCGGAGACATGGGGCTGCCCGGCCGCGCCGTGCCAGGCGTCGTCGGCCTCCTTCCGCCCTCCGGGCGCGGCCACGCGGCGGACCAGGTCGCGCCAGGTGGCGTCGGGGGGAAGGACGGGGGCCCCGGTGGCGAGGGCCGCGACCTTCAGCCGGGCGGCGGCCTTGACCGTCTCCGCGTCGACACCGCAGGCGCCGGCGAACTCGGCGACGGCGCCGGCCGGTTCGCCGGACGGCTCGGGGGCGGGCACGGTCCGTGTGTCGCCCGCCCCGCGAGGGGCTGTGTCCTGCATGGGGTTCCTCCTCATCGATGGCCCAGCGGCGGTCCGGCGTCCGCGAGTGACGCCGGAACCTGTAAGGGGCTAGTCGGACTCGGCCAGGCCCAGTTCGCGCGTCATGAAGCCCCAGACACGCCCCGCGCTCTCGGGGCTGAGCAGCAGTTCCCGGTGTGGGCAGTCGAGGGTGGTCTCCCGCACCTCGCCGGAGGCCAGGGGCTGCCACAGGCCGGCCTTGGCGTCCGAGTCGCCGGAGACCAGCAGCAGGTCGCCGGCGGTCTTCCGCGTCCGGTGCGCCAGCAGGATGTGCGTGTTGTTGCGCACGATCCGGACGTACGCCTCATGCTCCGCACCGGTGAGCGCCTCGGCCACGGTGTCCTCCTGCTCGGCGAATCCCGCCCGGACGTCTGCGGTGGGATCACCGTCCACCGGGCTCGAGTCGAGGACGACGAGGGCCGCCACCTCTTCGCCTGCCTCCTGAAGTTGGGCGGCCATCTCCTGGGCGACGTGGCCGCCGAAGGACCAGCCGAGCAGGTGGTACGGGCCTGTGGGCTGGACGCCGCGGATCTGCGCGATGTAGTCGGCGGCCATCTGCGGGATCGAGGCGGGAAGCTGGGCCGTGGGGTCGTCCAGGCCCCGGGGGCGGAGGGCGTAGAACGGGTACCGCTGGGGTGCGCAGTCGGCCAGCCAGCCGTACTCCCAGCCGAGCCCCATGATGGCGTGGACGCAGAAGAACGGCGCGCGGTCGCCGGTCGGCCTGAGGGGCACCAGTACGTCCGCCGCCTTCGCCTCGCCGCCCTCGGCCGCCCTGGCGAGGAGCCCCGCCACGGTCGGCGCCTCGAACACCGCCCGCATCGGCACCTCCAGGCCGAGGACCGCCAGGATCCGGTTGACCAGCCGCACCGCCATCAGGGAGTGCCCGCCCAGGTCGAAGAAGCTCTCCTCGGCCCCGACGGACGGCACGCCGAGCACCTGCTCGAAGATCGAGCAGAGCAGCTGCTCCCGTAGCGTGACCGGGCCACGTCCGCCGCGTCCTGCGGCGGCCGAGTAGTCCGGTGCGGGCAGCGCGGCCCGGTCGAGCTTGCCGTTCGCGGTCACCGGCAGCCGCCCGAGCACCGTCACCGCCGACGGCACCATGTACTCCGGCAGCCGGCTCGCCGCGAACTGCCGCACCGCCGAGGCCAGTCGCGGCTCTGCGCCACCGGCCTCCCCGTCGCCGGTCCCGGAGTCCGGGGTGTCCCCGTTCCCGGAGTCCGGTACGACGTAGGCCACAAGGCGCGGGCCGCCCGCGCTGTCCTCCCGTGCGACGGCCGCGGCCTGCGCCACCTGCGGGTGCCCGGTCAGCACGGCCTCGACCTCGCCCGGTTCGATCCTCACCCCGCGGATCTTCACCTGGTCGTCCACGCGGCCGGCGAACGCGAGGCGCCCCGCGGCATCCCACCGCGCCAGGTCTCCCGTCCGGTACATGCGCTCGCCCGCCGGTCCGAACGGGCAGGGCACGAACCGCTCGGCCGTCAGTCCACGGCGCCCGAGGTACCCGCGGGCCAGTCCCTCGCCGGCCACGTACAACTCGCCCACCGCGCCCGGCGGCACGGGCCTGAGCCCCTCGTCGAGCACGTACGCCCTGATGTTCCACAGGGGCCGTCCGATCGGCACGTGGCCGCCGTCCCGTTCCGCGTCGCAGGGCCACGAGGTGACGGCGACCGAGGCTTCCGTGGGGCCGTAGAGATTGTGCGGCACCACCCCCAGCACGGCCCGGCAGCGGTCGCGCACCGGCGCGGGAAGCGCCTCTCCGATGCATATGACGGTCCGCAGGCCGGTGCACTTCCGCGCGGCGGCGTCCTCCAGGAACGCGCGCAGCATGGAGGGGACGAACTGGACGACCGTCACCTGTTCCCGCTCGATCAGCTCCGCCAGGTACCCGGGGTCCCGGTGCCCGCCCGGCCGTGCCATGACCATTCCCGCGCCGTTCAGCAGCGGCCAGAAGATCTCCCATACCGAGGCGTCGAACCCGAACGACGCCTTCTGCACGATCCTGTCCGTCTCCCGCAGTCGGAACTCCTCCTGCATCCAGGCAAGTTGGTTGACCACTCCGTGGTGCGGGACGGTGACGCCCTTCGGGGTGCCGGTGGACCCGGACGTGTACATCACGTAGGCCGGGTGGCCGGGCCGCAGCGGCGTCGTCCGGTCGGTGTCGGTGACCGCCGTGGCGTCCTTCGCGGCCACGGCCGCCCGCACCGCGGGATCGTCGAGCCTGATCCACTCCGCCGGGGTCCGCGCCGGCCCGGTCCCGCGGTCGAGCAGCCGCGTGGTGAGCGCGTCCGTGCTCACCACGATCCCCGGGGAGGCGTCGGCGAGCACCTGGTCGATGCGCCGGAGCGGCTGGCCGGGGTCGACGGAGAGATAGGCGCCGCCGGCCTTGACGACGGCCAGGAGTGCGACGGCCTGCTCCGCCGAGCGGTCGAGTACCACGCCGACCACGGACTCGGGGCCCGCGCCGTGGGCGATCAGGTGCCGGGCGAGCCGGTTGGTCCGCGCCTCCAGCTCGGCGTAGGAGATCCTCTCTCCCTCGGCGACCACGGCGACGGCGTCGGGGGTGCGAGCGGCCTGCCTGCTGAGGAGTTCGGCGAGGGTCACGTCCGGCACGGGGCGTGCGGTGGCGTTCCACTCCCCGAGCACCTGTCGCCGTTCCGCGTCGTCGAGCAGGTCGATGCCGTGGACCGGCAGCGCGGGATCGGCGGTGACCGCGTCGAGGACCCGCACCAGCCGGTTCGCCAGCTTCTCCACGGTGGACTGGTCGAACAGCTCGGCCGCGAACACGATTCCGCCGTCGAGGCCGACCGGTTCCCCTGTCTCGTCCCGGCGTTCGTGGACCTCGATGTCCAGGTCGAACCTGGCAGAAAGCAGCCCCGCGGGGGTCTCGGCCACCCGTAGTCCCGGCAGCCGCGGCACCGCCTGAGCGTTGTTCTGCACCGCGAGCAGAACCTGGAACAGCGGGGGCCTGGCCATCGAGCGCGCCGGGGCGAGCTCCTCGACCAGCCGCTCGAAGGGCACGTCCTGGTGCTCGAACGCCTCGATGCCGGCCGCGCGCACCCTGCCCAGCAGTTCCACGAAGTCCGGGTCGCCCGACAGGTCGGTGCGCAGCACGAGGGTGTTGGCGAAGAATCCCACCAGATGGTCAAGGGCCTGGTCAAGCCGTCCGGCCACCGGGCTGCCGATCACGATGTCCCGGCCGGCGCCGCTCCGCGACAGCAGTACCGCGACCGCCGCGTGCAGCAGCATGAACAGCGTGACGCCCTGGTCGCGCGCCAGCTCGGCCAGCCGCGCGTAGACCTCCGCAGGTATCCGCAGCGGCACCCATCCGGCGCGGCGGCCCGCCACCGCGGGCCGTGGCCGGTCCAGTGGGAGGGCGAGCTCCCGGGGCGCCCCCCTGAGCCGGGCCCTCCAGTAGGCCATCTGCCCGGCGAGCACGCTCTCCTGGTCGTCCGCTTCGCCCAGCAGGGCCCGCTGCCACAGCGTGTAGTCGGCGTACTGCACCGGCAGCGGCTCCCAGTCCGGCGCACGCCGCGCGCACCGCGCCGCGTACGCCGTCGACAGGTCCCGCCAGAACGGGCCCATCGACCATCCGTCGCCCGCGATGTGGTGCAGCACCACGGAGAGCACCCATTCCTCCTCGCCGGGCGTCTCCCCCTGGGGCAGACGGAACAGGTCCGCCCTGAGCGGGAGTTCGGCTGCGAGGTCGAAGGCGTGGGCGGCGAGTCGGCCAAGGTGCTCCTCCAGTTCCCCGGCTCCTGTGGAGATGACCGGCAGCTCGAAGGCGACCTCCTCGACGGGCCGGATCCGCTGGGACGGCTGGTCGCCCACCAGGGGGAAAGTGGTCCGCAGGCTCTCGTGCCTGGCCACCACGTCGGTGAGGGCCGCCCGCAGGGCCGCTGTGTCAAGGCGCCCGGACAGCCGCAGCCGCAGGCAGATGTTGTAGACGTGGTTGGGCCCCTCCAGCCGGTCGAGGAACCACAGCCGGCTCTGCGCGTAGGACAGCGGCAGCTCGCGCGGACGCGGTGCGGCCGTCACCGCGGGCCGCGCGGGGCCGGCGGCTCCGGGCAGCCTCCGGGCGAGGCCCGCAGGGGTCGGCTCCTCGAAGACGGCCCGTACGGAGATCTCGACCCCGAGGACCGTCCGGATGCGGCTGACGAGGCGCACCGCCAGCAGGGAGTGCCCGCCGAGCACGAAGAAGTCGTCGTCGCTCCCGACCCGCGGCAGCCCGAGCACCTCGGCGAACGCGGAGCACACGAGCTCCTCGCGTGCGGTGGCCGGCGTCCGGCCCACTGAGGCGCGGGGAGCGCAGTCCGGTTCGGGCAGGGCGGCGCGGTCGACCTTGCCGTTCACCGTCAGCGGCAGCCGCTCGACCACCACCACGGCCGACGGCACCATGTGCGAGGGCAGCCGCGCGGCCAGGGACCGCCGTATCGTGTCCGACACCGCGGAAGCGTCTGGCGTCACGCCGGGACGGGGCACCACGTATCCGTTGAGGCGCTTGCCCCCGGGGCCGGTCTCGCGGGCGACGACCACCGCCTGGGCGACCAGCTCGTGGGCGGCAAGCACGGCCTCCACCTCGGCGGGTTCGACACGGAAACCGCTGATCTTCACCTGGTCGTCCGTGCGGCCCACGAACCCGAGCCTGCCGGAGCGGTCCCAGCGCACCAGGTCTCCGGTGCGGTACATCCGCGCTCCCGCCTCCTCGAACGGGCAGGCCACGAACCGCTCACCGGTCAGCGCGGGACGGCCCAGGTAGCCCCTGGCGAGCCCCGCGCCGGCCAGGTACAGCTCTCCCGGCACCCCCGCGGGCACCGGGGCCAGCCGCTCGTCCAGCACGTACGCGCGGGTGTCGGCCAGCGGGCGCCCGAGGGGGATGTCTCCCCCGTCAGCGACGTCGGCTCCGGTGACCGGGTGGGTGTGGGTGTAGGTGGTGCTCTCCGTAGGGCCGTAGCCGTTGACGAGCCTCGTGTCGGGCAGGGCTTCGAGCAGGGCCCTGCAGTGCGGCACCGAGAGCACGTCCCCGCCCGTGAGGAGGCTGCGGACGCCCCGCAGCACCTCGACGTCGATGTCCACCACCTGGTGCAGCAGCCCGGTGGGCAGCACCGCGACGGTGACCCGGTGCTCGGTCAGGAAGCGGCCGAGGGCTGCCACGGACGGCGTCCCTGCGGGTCCGACCGCGAGCGTCGCCCCGTTGACCAGTGCGATCCACATCTCGAAGGTGGTGCAGTCGAACGACACGGAGGCGAGGTGCGCCACGACGTCGCCGGGACGGACACCGGCGTACGCGGCCGGGCGTACGAGGCGGTCGATTCCCCGGTGGGTGACCGTGACCCCCTTGGGGGCGCCGGTGGAGCCCGAGGTGTAGATGACGTAGGCGGCCTGGTCGGGGCGGGGCGGTGCGGTGCGGTCCCGCCCGGTGAGCGGGCCGCCGTCCCGGCCGGCCACCGCCGCTCGTACCGCCGGGTCGTCCAGGATGATCACGTCGGGGCCCGGATCGCCCCGGTCGGCGCGGGCCGCGGTGGTGACCACGGCGACCGGGGCAGCGGCGGCCACCATGAGACCGATGCGGGCGGTGGGGTACGACGGGTCGATCGGCAGGTAGGCGCCCCCGGCCTTCAGCACCGCGAGCAGCACGGCGATCCGCTGGGGCGAGCGGTCCATCACCACCGCCACCACGGACTCGGGGCGCACGCCGCGGTCGACGAGGTATCGGGCGAGGCGGTTGGACTCCGCGTCGAGCTGCGCGTACGTCAGCCGCTCGCCCCCGCCGACCACCGCGACGGCGTCGGGGGTGCGGGCGGCCTGCGCGGTGAACAGCTCGGGCACGGTGGCGGCGGGTTCCGTACGTGCCGTGTCGTTCCACTCCGTCAGGATCCGCCGCCGCTCGGCGGCGTCGAGGGCCGCGAGCGCGCTCAGGCGCAGGTGCGGGTCGGCCGCGGCCGTGCGCAGGACGTGGACGAGCCGGGTGGCGAGAGTCTCGGCCGTGGCCTTGTCGAAGAGGTCGGAGGCGTACGTGATCCCGCCGTTCAGACCGGCCGGCCTGTCCTGGCCGTCGAAACGCTCCTCCACGTGGAGGTCGAGGTCGAACTTGGCCAGGGAGACTTCGAAGGGCCGGCCCTCGACCTCCAGGTCCGGCAGGTCGAACGAGGCCTCGGGAACGTTCTGCACCGCCAGCATGACCTGGAAGAGCGGGTGCCTGGCCATGGAGCGGGCCGGGGCCAGCTCCTCCACCAGCCGCTCGA